>CAZDIF010000092.1:0-8017 GCA_964505365.1 uncultured Actinomycetota bacterium | reverse complement strand
GAGGTTCGCCACTCGCGTAGGGGTGTCGGACCGATGTCGCTGGGTTCCTCATGGTTGTGTGGTGCGCCGGACATGGCCCCGACGGTCGGGACTGGTGCGGTGGCCAGGAAGTCGGCCACGACCGCCCGAGCGGGATCGATCAGCTCGGAGCTGCGGTCCAGGTCGAGGATCGACCGGTTGTCGACGCACGGCCGTGGCAGGTACAGGACGGGGATGCGTCGTGCGACCAGGGGCGCCTCGACGAGCACCCGCTGCCGCATCGAGGTGTGCACCGCCCCGATGAGCGCATCGGGCAGGCCGCGGGGCAGGTCCGTGAGGTGACACACATCGCCGGGGTCGAGCACCACGAGCGACGCCGCGCCGTGCTCGACCGCAGCCATCAGCGGCACGTTCGCGATCGGGCCGCCGTCCGCATAGTGGCGACCGTCGATCGGGACGGGCGGGAACACCCCGGGGATCGCGCCTGCCGCCAACAACGGCTCCACCAGCGGGCCGTGGTCGAACCGGCGGACGTGCCCGGTGAGCACGTCGGACGTCACCACGACGAACGGATGGGCGAGACCGGCGAACTCGCGGGTTCGCAGGGAGCCGGTGATGAGCTGCCGCAGACCGTCCAGAGGATGCAGGTGTCCGGATCGCAACACCGACCACCCCTGTACGAGTGCGTTGCCGACAAACACGTCCCGGCGCCGCAGGCCCTGCCAGATCGTCTCCAGCCGGTCGGCGGCATCCGCCAGGCGGGCATGCTCGGCGATCACCGCGCCGTTGAGGCTGCCCACGGACGTCCCCACGACCAGGTCGGGCTCGATTCCGACCTCCACCAGCGCCCGGGCCATGCCGACCTGGATCGCGCCGAGGCCGGCCCCGCCGGACAGGACGAACGCGATGGGCTGGGGGAGACCTTCGGTCCACCGGGAGGTTGCCGGCGTGGAGGCACGGGCTCCCATACGGTCAGCCCATGTCGCCGGGTGTCATGATCGATGTCACCGCTCGATGCGCACGCCGGCCGAGAACGCGACGTGGTCCTTGAGCCAGCGGGCCAGCGGCCACGGCTTCGGGTAGGACCAGGCCGCGTCCACGTTGACCTCGTCGTCGACCACGATCGAGTAGTACTGGGCGCGCCCCTTCCAGTAGCACCAGGTCCGCGACGGGGACGGCACCAGCAGGTCCTGACGGACGGACTCGGGCGGGAAGTAGTGGTTGCCCTCGACCCGCCTGGTGGTGTCACTGTGGGCAATCACTTCGCCGTGCCAGATCGCACGAACCACCTGCTCACACCTTCGGTCTGTTGACAGGGCAACCCGGTCGGCCCCGATCAGCTTCCATGGGTACGGCGACGCGGGTGGGAGCGTGGCCGCCGTCGGCGGGTTTGTTCTCGCGGCGCACACCGGTCAAGGGGTGAGGTCGCCGACCGCTGGCCCGCGTCAGACGGCGCAGGACGCGTCGTCACATGACGGGTCAGCGGACGTCCCGCCGGTGGTGACGACTTCCAGGGGCGCGGCCACCGCGTGGGCGCGGTCGAGTGCCTGACGCATGACGTCCGCGGACTGGGCCCCCGGGATGGCGAACCGGCGGTCGAGCACGAAGAAGGGCACACCCGAACATCCGAACTCGAAGGCCTGTTCCTCGTCGGCGCGGACGGCCCGGGCATAGCGGTCGGTGGCCAGCACGTCGGCCACCTCGTCCTCCTCCAGCCCGGCCTCCACCGCCAGCCGACGGATGGTGTCGTGGTCGCCGATCGCCTCGCCCTCCGAGTGGTACCCACGGAGGAACCGCTCGGCCACGTCGTGCTGGACGTCCCGCTCACCGGCCAGGTGCAGGACCCGGTGGGCATCGAAGGTGTTGCCCGGCTTGGCGATGGAGAAGTCGAACACCAGCCCTTCGTCGGCCGCATGCTCGGTCATGCGGTCGACCATGGCCTGCGCCTGCTCGCGGCTGGCCCGATACTTGCGGGCCAGCATGGCGACGTAGTCACCCTCGCGACGGGCCGGAGCATGCGGATCCAGCTCGAAGCTGCGCCACACCACCTCGACCTCGTCCCGGTACGGGGCACCCGCCAGCGCCTTCTCGAAGCGCGCCTTGCCGATGGCGCACCACGGGCACACGATGTCGGACCAGATCTCCACACGCACGCACGAACTCCAGGACTGCTCCTACCCCGTCAACGCCAACCAGGGGTGAGACCTTCCCGCATCCTTCCCAGCCGATCACGACCACGTCGAACTCGTCGCTGATGTGTGTTCCATTGAAGTCGGGGCCGTGTGAACCGGTGACCGTCACCGATCCTTCCTCGCCAGATGCGATGACACGGTCGACCGACCGTCAGCCCTGGAAGAGAGGTCGACCAGGGCGCGCTGCCCCGACCTACGGCGCGACGAGCTCGTAGGAGGTGGTCACCTCGATCGCGTCACGGATCGACCGGGCCACCGGACAGTGGTCGGCGTGGAACCCGTGGGTGCGCTCGATGCGGTCCCGGTCGACGTCCTCGTCTACCTGCAGCGTGTAGGCAGCATGGATCCGCCTCACCACCAACGTCTTGCCCTCCAGCTCGACGTCGCCGGTGATCTCGGCCCGGAGACGACCGCCTCCGGCGGGGATGCCTCGCGCTTCGAGCGCACCCCCGAAGGTGCCGGTCAGTCAGCCACCTGCCGCCGCGACGAGGTAGTCGAGCGTGGTCGCGTCCGGCGGGAAGTCCTCCGGGGAGACGCCGTAGTGCTCCGCGACGGCACCGTGGACTCCGAACGTGATCGGTTCCTCACGCCCCGGAAGCCTTGCGGTTCGCTGCGGCCCCCGGTCCCGCACTATCGAGACCTTCGAGGTGTAGGCAACCTCACCCATTGGCACTCCCATCCTGCTGTGGTGCACGCCAGAACCACTGTTGGTGCTTCCCGCACGCCTGTCAAGGACCGTGCGGAACGGCCCGGGAGCGGGTCCGAAGACCCGGACCCGGAAGAGCCCGCGGAGTCATGGTGGCCGTCAGTGCCAAGTCGTCCATTCCGCGCCCACCGCGATGCCGAGCGCGAACGCGATGAACGGCAGTGCCGTGACGGCCGTCGCGACGACACGGGAACGACCCGTGGCGATGGCCAGGCCCCGATTGGCAGCAACCGTTCCCGCGGCCGCCAGCAGCCACCAGGTCACCCGGACCGTCGTCGGCCACCCCGACGGCACAAGCCACGACATCGGAGGTCGGGGGTCCGCCCCCGTGCCCCAGCTGCCCCAGACCTCCAGCGCGATCGCGGCCAGGGCGAACACGCCCCCGACGAACGCCCAGCGAGGCACGCCGGGATCCTCCCTGGAGGGCACATCGGGCATCGGGACCTCGAGGAGCTCGGGATCGGGCCGCGCCGGGGCCAACCTTCAACTCCGTCCATTCCTTCCTTCCCAGGATCCCGGCCAGTCGTCAGTGGCGAGACTCGCTTCGAGGGAACACGATCCGGCGGACGCGGGTTGAGTGCGCCGACCGCGGACCGCGGGGAGCCATGCCGACACACGACCGCCGCCTCGCCCTCGACGCCGGCCGGGCCGAGGACGTGGTGGCGCGAGCGATCACGCCGCCCCCCGGCAGCGGGGACGACGTGGGGCTGGAGGTGGAGTTCTTCCCGATCGTTCTCGGGCCACCGACACGGCGGGTGCTGCTCGACGGGGCCGCACCGACCGTCCGCCACGTCCTGGGTGCCCACGGGGCGAGCCCCGCACCGGGATCCGGGCCGTGCGGTACCGCCATCACGGTGGAGCCGGGAGGGCAGGTCGAGGTGGTGACGGCATGCTGCCCCACGCCGGACGACGTGCTCGACCAGGCCACGCGCGCCAGTGGGATGCTCTCCGGCTGGTTCGACCGCGAGGCGGTGGTGCTCGCGGCAGCCGGCATCGACCTGTGGCACGACGTCGGGAGCGTGCCGCAGCAGCTGCAGGACCCGCGGTACCCCGCGATGGCCGACTACTTCGCGGCGCGCGGACCGGACGGCGCCACCATGATGCGCCACACCTGCGCCCTGCAGCTGACGCTGGACCTCGGCACCTCCCCGGCCGTGGCCGATGAACGCTGGATGGTGGCGAACCTGCTGGCCCCGCTGGCGACGGCCACCTTCGCGACGAGCCCCTCGCCCGACCACCGCATCCGATCAGCTCGCAGCCTGGCCTGGCAGCACCTCGACGCCACCCGGACCGGCTTCCCCGCACGGCTGCTCGCGGATGACGGGACACTGGTCGAGCAGGTGTCCGACGCGGCCCTGGACGCCGACGTCCTGCTGATGGCCACGGCGGTCGACGCGTCCGGCCGGGTCACCCGAGCTGAATCCGGGCGCGCAGGCTGGACGTTCGGTGCGTGGATGCAGCACGGCCACCCGGAACACGGCTGGCCGACCGCCGATGACCTGCGCTACCACCTGACCACCCTGTTCCACGAGGTCCGGGCGCGCGGGCCGGTCGAGATCCGATCCATCGATGCGCTGCCCCACCGATGGCGCGCCGTCCCGGTCGTGCTCTACGCCGGTGCGCTGTTCGACCCGGCCGCGCGCAGCCGGATCCTCGAGGTCCTCGAGCCGCATCGCGCCGACCTGCCCGACCTGCTGCGGCAGGCGGCCACGACCGGGGTGTCTGATCCGTCCGTGTGCGCCCTGGCCGTGGAGGCGTGGTCGTTCGCACTCGGCGGGGCACGGCGGCTGCCGGGCGTGGAGGCCGCGCACGTCGCGACCACCGAGGCCTTCGTGGACCGGTTCACGGTCCGGGGGCGGTGTCCGGCCGACGAGCTCGCCGAGGCGTTCCGCCACTCCCCCGCCGCCGCCCTCGACCTCGTGCGTGAACCGGTTCCGTCGACGACCGGGAGCCGCCGATGACCGACACCGACACGATCCGCCGCACGCTGGCCGCCCACCTCGAAGGCGCCAGGCAGCACACCCGGGCCCTGCTCGCGCCCCTGTCCGACGACCACGTCCACGGGCAGGTCGTCGACCACCTCAGCCCCCTGGTCTGGGACGTCGGCCACATCGGCAACGTCGAGGAGCTGTGGCTGCTGCGGCACCTCGAGGGTCGTGCCCCGGCCGACACGGCCCTCGACCAGCTCTACAACGCCTTCGACCAGCCCCGACCGGTGCGGGGCAGCCTGCCGCTGCTGCCCCGGGTCGAGGCACTCGCCTACCTCGATGAGGTCCGCGGCGAGGTGCTCGCCTGCCTGGACCGGCTCGACGTGCGATCCGACGACCCGCACCTGGCCGACGGGGCGGTGCACCGCATGATCGTCCAGCACGAGCAGCAGCACCAGGAGACGATGCTGCAGGCCATCGGCATCCGCCCCGAGCTGGCCTATGCCCCGGCGGCGCCCAGCCGTGCGCAGTGGCGACGGAGACCCGTCGACGACACCGACCGGGTCGCGGTGCCCGGCGGGACCGTGACCATCGGCACCGACGGACGTCGCTGGACCTACGACAACGAACGACCCGCCCACCGCGTCGAGATCGCGCCGTTTGCCCTCGACCGGTTCCCCGTGACCACCCGCCGGTACGCCGCGTTCGTGGCGGACCGCGGGTACGACCGGCCCGAGCTGTGGAGCGAGCGCGGCCGGGCGTGGCTGGCCGAGACGGGCCACCGGGCGCCCCAGGGGTGGGAGCGCGGCGCCGACGGCCAGTGGTGGCTGCGGCGGTTCGGGTTCCCGCAGCCGCTGGACCCGATGGAGCCGGTCCAGCACGTCAGCTGGTTCGAGGCGGACGCCTTCGCCCGCTGGGCCGGCGGGCGGCTGCCCACCGAGCACGAGTGGGAGGCCGCGGCCGCGTGGGATCCTTCGTCGGGAACCGCACGCCGCTACCCGTGGGGCAACGCCCCGCCGACCCCGGAGCGGGCCAATGTCGGTCAGGTGCGGTTCGGACCGGCACCGGTCGGCAGCCTGCCTGCCGGGGCGTCGGCTCTCGGCGTCGAGCAGCTCGCCGGCGACGTCTACGAGTGGACCAGTTCGCCGTTCCTCGGCTACCCGGGGTTCGCCGCGTTCCCGTACCGGGAGTACAGCGAGGTGTTCTTCGGCGGCGACTACCGGGTGCTGCGCGGGTCGTCGTGGGCCATCGGCGCCCCGATGGCCCGATGCACCTACCGCAACTGGGATCACCCGTACCGGCGGCAGATCATGGCCGGCGTCCGCGTGGCCTACGACGTGGAGCCGCACTGATGTGCCGCGTGGCGTTCTCCACCGGCCCGGACGAGGTGCCGCTGTCGTCGCTGCTGGCCGACCCGCCCCACGGGCTGTCGGTGCAGGCCTTTCGCCCACGCGAGCAGCAGCACGGCCACGTCAACGTCGACGGCACCGGGATCGCCTGGTGGCACGGCGACGATCCCGTGCCGCTGCGCTACGTCACGGAATCGACACCGTGGGCCGACCCCAACCTGCCCGACCTCGCACGCCGACTCACCGGCCGCACGGTGCTCGCCGCCGTCCGCGGGGCGACGCCCGGGATCGGGTTCGGCACCGGGCTGGTCGCCCCGTTCGTCCACGACGTCCTGGCGTTCACCCACAACGGCTGGATCGGCGGGTTCCGTGAGCACGTCGCCCCGGCCCTGCTGCGCGCCGTGCCCGACGACCTGCTGGCGACCAGCGCTGCGCTGTCCGACTCCACCGTCGTCTTCCACCTCGTGGTGGCCCACCACCGCCGACATGGCGACCTGGTGCGTGCGGTGGGCGATGCCCTGCAGCAGGTCGCGAGTGCCTGCCGCGCGGCGGGCCAGCCGGCCACGCTCAACGTGGTCGTCAGCGACGGCACGCAGGCGGTCGCCACCCGCACCTCCTGTGGCCTGCCGGGCAACAGCCTCCACCTGCGTGCCGGCGATCGCGTCGCCATCGCCTCCGAGCCGCTCGACGACGATGGCTGGGGGCCCGTGCCCGACGACACCCTGCTGCACGTCCACGGCACGACCGTGACCACCCACCCCCTCTCCCTGGAGCCGACACCGTGACCCGTGCATCCTCGCCGTCGTTGACCATCGATCGCCTCTCGACGACACGTCCGTGGCGCGAGCAGCTCGCCGAGGACGTCCGGGCCGGGCTGGCCCGCACCCCGAAGGTGCTGCCGCCCAAGTACTTCTACGACGAGCGCGGCTCGCAGCTGTTCGAGGCCATCACCGACCTGCCCGAGTACTACCCCACCCGGACCGAGACGGCGATCCTCGAGGCCCACGCGGACGCGATCGTCGACCGTGTCCGACCGGCCGAGCTCGTCGAGCTCGGCTCCGGGTCGTCCCGCAAGACCCGGCTGCTGCTCGAGGCCATGCACCGGACGGGCAGCGGGCACCGGTACGCCCCGGTGGAGATCTCCGAGGCGGCGCTCGTCGGGGCGGCCGAGGCCCTGATCGCCGACCACCCGTGGCTGGAGGTCCACGGCCACCTCGGCGACTTCGGCGGGGACCTCGCCCGGCTCCCCCGCAGCGGACGCCGCCTGCTGGCCTTCCTCGGCTCGACGATCGGCAACCTGCTGGCCACCGAGCGCCGGGACCTGTACGGCGCCGTGGCCGAAGCCATGGACCCCGACGACGCGTTCCTGCTCGGGGCCGACCTGGTCAAGTCCCCCGACGTGCTGCTGCCGGCCTACGACGACGCCGCCGGGGTCACCGCGGCGTTCAACCGCAACATGCTCCACGTCCTCAACCGGGAGCTCGACGGGGACCTGCCGGTCGACGTCTTCACCCACCGAGCGGCCTGGAACACCGACGAGGAGCGAATCGAGATGCACCTGGTCGCCGACCGGCCCGTCCACTCCCGACTGGACGCGCTGCCACTGGACGTGAGCTTCCGGACCGGCGAACCGCTGGTGACCGAGTACTCGTGCAAGTTCCACGTCGACGACCTGGCCCGCGAGCTGTGGACCGCCGGCCTCGACGTCCAGGAAGTGTGGACCGACCCGAACGACTGGTTCGCCGTCCTTCTGGCCAGGTCGACGGCGCCGCCCGCGCGGGACCCTGCTGCTGGAGGGTCGAGGAACCCCCGGTGAGCTCGAGACGCCCTCGGGGAGCAGGAGCGAGATCGCCATGCGATCCT
>CAZDIF010000091.1:0-8018 GCA_964505365.1 uncultured Actinomycetota bacterium | reverse complement strand
CCCGGCATGGCAAAGCCGATCACCTCGTCGGCGATGGCGTGCATCGTCTCCGAGGGCGCCTCACGCAGGGCCGAGCGGACGATGTCCCGGTAGAAGACCATGTGCAGGTTCTCGTCGGCGGCCACGCGGGCCATGATCCGGTCGGCCACCGGGTCGGCGCTGTACCGGCCCGTGTTGCGGTGCGAGATCCGCGTGGCCAGTTCCTGGAACGCCACGTAGGCCATGCCGTGCAGCACGTCGCGGTCGCCCCGGTCGTACCCGATCTGCATGGCGTCCATGCGACCCCGCTCGAGCTTGACCGGGTCCTCGTTGCGGGTGACCACCAGGTAGTCACGCAGCACGATCGCGTGCCGTCCCTCCTCGGCCGTCCAGCGGTGCACCCACGTGGTCCACGCGCTGTCCCGGCGGGCGAACATGTCGTGGATCTCGCGGTGGTAGCTGGGGAGGTTGTCCTCGGTCATGAGGTTGACGTACATCGCGGTCCGTGCGATGCCGTCGAGGCGGGGCTGGTCCGGGGTCCACGGCTCGCGGTCGAAGTCCCGTCCCTGCCCGTACGGCACGTAGTCGTGCGGGAACCACTCGTCGGCGACGGCGAGGTGCCGTTCGAGCAGCCGTTCGGCCTCCGGTTCGAGTTCACCGAGGAGGTCACGGTCGGTCAGGGCGGTCGGCATGGGTGGTGCTCTCTTCTGGAGGGTGGTGGCGCGGGGGCGCTGGGCAGCAGCGTCCCCCCTATTGACGTCGACGTCAAGTTCGAACGGCCCGTCCGCTGTGGATTGGGGATCCCGTCGTCACAGCCGTGCGGCATCCTGCACGTCGACGACGGGAGCCAGGATGCCGACGACCACCACCACGCGTGACCGGGCGCAGGACCTGCTGGCCACGCTGGCCGGTGACGACGCCGTGCTGCGCGACGACCAGGCCCAGGCGATCGAGGCACTGGTCGACCGGACGGCCCGCGTGCTGCTCGTGCAGCGGACCGGATGGGGCAAGTCCGCCGTGTACTGGATCGCCACCGCGCTCCGGCGCGCGTCGGGGACGGGGCCGTCACTGGTGGTCTCGCCGCTGCTGGCCCTGATGCGGGACCAGGTGGCGGCCGCCCGGCGACTCGGGCTGCGCGCCGAGACGATCAACTCGACCAACCTCGACGACTGGCAGCGGATCCTCGCCGGACTCGACGACGGTGCCATCGACGTGCTGCTGGTCTCCCCCGAACGCCTCAACGCGCCGTCGTTCCGCGACCGGCTGGCCGACCTGGCACCGCGCCTGGGGATGCTGGTGGTGGACGAGGCCCACTGCATCTCCGACTGGGGCCACGACTTCCGGCCGGACTACCGCCGGATCCGGGACCTGCTGGCTGACCTGGCGCCGCACACGCCGGTGCTCGCGTGCACCGCCACGGCGAACGCCCGCGTGACGGCGGACGTCGCGGACCAACTGGGCACCGGTGGGGACCACCAGGGTGTCGTGACGTTGCGCGGGCGGCTGGGGCGCGACTCCCTGCAGCTGGCGGTCGTGCACCTGTCCCGCGGCGAACAACGACTGGCGTGGCTGGACGCCTACGTGCGACGGCACCGCCCCGTGCACGGCCGGTCCGGCATCGTGTACACGCTGACGGTGGACGACACGACGCGCGTGGCGTCCTTCCTCGCGTCCCGGGGGCTGGACGCGGTGGCCTACTCCTCCGCGGTGGGTCCCGAGGACCGGCAGCGGATCGAGGACGACCTGTTGGCCAACCGGGTGGACGTCGTGGTCTCCACCTCGGCGCTCGGGATGGGCTACGACAAGCCCGACCTGCCGTTCGTGGTCCACCTCGGCGCCCCGTCGTCACCGGTGGCCTGGTACCAGCAGGTGGGACGCGCCGGCCGGGCGATCGAGACCGCCGAGGTGGTGCTGCTCCCGACGGGGAAGGACCGGGCGATCTGGCACCACTTCGACCTCGCCGGGATCCCGGGCGAGCAGGAGGTGGACGCGGTCCTGGACGCCCTCGACGTCGACGAACCCCGCACGGTGCCGGCGCTGGAACGGCTGGTGAACGTGCGGCGGTCGCGCCTGCAGCTGCTCCTGAAGGTGCTGGACGTCGACGGGGCGGTCGTGAAGGACGGGCCGGGATGGCGGCGGACCGGTTCCCCGTGGACGTACGACCGGCAGCGCTACGACGCGCTGGCGGACCTCCGCCGTGCCGAGCACGCGACGATGCGGGCCTTCATCGACGGCCAGTCCCCCGACGGATGCCTCATGCAGGCGCTCGCCCGGTCCCTCGACGACCAGGACACCGCACCCTGTGGCCGGTGCCAGGGATGCACCGGCTGGACGCCCGAGGTCGAGGTCGACGACGACGTCGTGACCGCCGCCCGTGGCCACCTGCGGTCCCGCGATGTGCTGCTACGACCTCGGCGGCAGTGGCCGTCCGGACTGGACGAGGTGTCCGGCAGGATCGTCCCCGGGCGCGCACCACGGGAGGGCCGGGCCCTCTCCGGGGGCGACGACGCGGGCTGGGGCGACGTCGTGGATCGGGTGCTCGCCACGGCGGACGACGGCGAGGTGGACCAGGCGGCGCTGGACGAGGTCGTGGACGGGTTGGTCGACGTGCTGCGGCGCTGGGACTGGCGGGATCGCCCCGTTGCCGTGGTGCCGGTTCCCTCCGACCGGTTCGGCGAGCTGGCGACGACGGTCGCCGGGCGCATCGGGGCCATCGGGCGGCTGCCGGTCGTACCGGCGCTGACCCTCCAGCCGGGACCGGAGCAGGCCCAGATGGCGAACTCGCCACACCGGGCGGCCAACGCGCTGCGACGGCTGGCCGTGGACGACGCGGCCATGCGAGACCTGTCGGCGGGTCCCCTCCTGCTGGTGGACGCCGTCACGGACAGCGGCTGGACGCTGGTGGCGGCGGCCCACCGCCTCACCGAGCACGGCGACCGCGACGTGCTCCCCCTGGTCCTGTCCGCGGGCCCCTGAGACCGGTCAGGCCGCCGTCTGTAGGCGCTCCTCGAACAGCTGCAGCACGCGCTCCCGCGCGTCGTAGGTCGGCTGGCCCGGCTCGTCGACCAGGTCGCGGGTGACCACCGAGTGGGGCGGCAGTGGCCGAGGGGCCGGGTTGGCGTCCGACCCGTCCAGCTGGATCCCGACGAAGTTGTCGCCGAGCTCCTCGGCGAGTCGCTCGAACCGCGCCCCCGGCGACAACATGTCGCCGCGGAACCGCAACCCGAGCACGCACAGGCCCTCGTCCTCGCACCGCCCCCGCACCACCGCCAGGTCCGCGTCGGAGATCCCCAGATCGCGGGCGTGGGCGGGCGTCGCCGCGACGGGCAGGCTCGGTTGGGACAGCACGGGTGCCAGCAGTGTCGGGTCGACCGCCATGGCCAGCGCGAACCCACCCGTGAGACACATTCCGATCGCGCCGATCCCCGGTCCGCCGGCACGCCGGTGGAGGTCTCGACCCAGGGCACGCAGCCACACCGTGATCGGGCTGGCCTTCCGGCGGGCGAAGAGCGTGAACTCCCGCGAGACGCACACGCGAATCATCGTCTGGGCGACGTAGGGCAGCGAGAAGGGGCGCCCGGCCTCACCAAACAGGTCCGGCACGGCCACCGTGAACCCGCGGTCGACGACCAGCCGGGCGAAGTCCGCGACGTCCGGCGTGATGCCGGGGGCCTCGGTGATGACGACGACACCGGGCCCCGTTCCCTTGCGGAACACGGGATGGGTCACGTCCTGATGGGTGAAGGTGTCACACGCGAAGTCGTCGAGCGGGTCGGTGGGCACGCGCGGGCTCCGGGGACGTTGGCGGTTGCGACCGTAGTTCGAAGTGCCGTCCGCGACGGCAGCGGTTAGCGTTGCGCCCCGCGACTCCGCGTCCCGAGGGGAGCACCACCGTGGCCGACATCCGGATCCTGGTCATCGACGGCAACGACGACTTCGTCTACGAGATCGACGAGGACGAGGCCGACGACCTGCTGTACCGGCTGCGCTCGGCCATGCAGGACGGCGAGGTCGTCGAGGTGGCCGTCGACGGGGGCACGGTGCTGGTCAACGGGCGCACCGTCACGTCGGTCGCGATCGTCGAGGACGACGACCTCGACGAGGGGTGAGGCCGATCGACGCCGACATGCGGATGACGGTCACCTCGGGACGCTGACCGTCAGAACAGCGGGCCGGCCACGCCGGCAAACAGGGCCAGACCGCCGAGCGCCGCGGCGATCCCCCAAGCCGCCGCGCCGTCCTGCCTTCGGCCCTGCAACGGCAACGCCACGAGCGCGCCCCCGATGAGCCCGCCGAGGTGGCCACCGATGGACACCGAGGGCACCAGGAACGTGATGACGAGGTTCAGCACGACCAGGGTGCCGATCCCGGTCTGCATCGGGTTGATGCCGCGGCGGCGCATGAGCACCATCGCCGCGCCCATCAGCCCGAACACCGCGCCCGAGGCCCCGATCGTCAGGGCTCCCCAGTCGAGCAGCAGTGCCCCGGCCGATCCGCCGAACAGGCCGGCGAAGAAGATGGCGACGAAGCGGTTGGTGCCGATGCCCGGCTCCATCATGTTGCCGAGCTGGTACAGCAGGTAGGCGTTGAAGGCAATGTGCAGCGGGTTGCGCTGAGCGTGCAGGAACCCGGAGGTGACGATCCGCCACCACTCCCCCGCCGCGACGCCGATCACCGTCCCGTCGCTGGTCACGCCCCCGCCGACGAGCCCGCCACGGAACAGCAGCTCGGGCATCGCCAACTGCCCGAGGAACACCACGCCGATGATCACGAGCAGGGTGGTCGTGCCCTGGGCGGACGCGGCCCCGCGGACCCGTCGCTGGGCGCGCTGGACGTGCTTCGGCTGCCGTGCGCACTCGGGGCACAGGTAGCCGACCGGGGCGTCGATGGCGTCGTCGACGCAGATGGGTCGCTCGCACCGCGTGCACCGCAGGGTCGCGGGACGGTCGGGGTGGCGGTAGCAGACGGCGTCGGCCTGGGGGGTGCCAGTCACGGGCGAGGTCCTTGGGCAGGAAGGTGGCGCACACGGCGCTTCTGCGAGCGGGCAACGTACGGGCACGCCGTCACGTTCCCCAAGGGGGAGGTGGGAGGAACGCACGACGCGTCAGGACCAACGCCGGCCGGTCGTCCGTCCGTGCCACAATCAGTGGGAATGGGGCTCGTGGTCAAGGTGGGCGGCACGTGAAGACGAAGCTCGTGGAACGCGGCCCGATGCTGCACGCCTTCGAGGAGGCAGTCGGATCCGCCATGACCGGCCGCGGGAGCATGACGTTCCTCGCCGGCGAGGCCGGCATCGGAAAGACGGCCGTCGTGACCACCGTCGTGCAACAGCACCGCGGCGACCTCCGGACGCTCGTCGGGGCATGCGACGCACTGGCCACGCCCCGCCCGCTCGGCCCACTGCGTGACATGGCACAGGTCAGCGAGGAGGTCGCCGACCTGTTCGACGGGCGCGGCCGGCACGAGCTCTTCACCGGGCTGCTGGAGCTGCTCTCGACCCCGGGCCGCCCCACCCTGGTGGTGTTCGAGGACGTCCACTGGGCCGATGCGGCGACCCTCGACCTGCTGCGGTTCGTGGGACGACGGGTCGCTGGTACGCACGCCGTGGTGGTGACCACCTACCGCTCCGACGAGATCGGGATCGACCACCCCCTCCGCGCGGTCCTGGGTGATCTCGCGACCCTCCCGGCGGTGCGGCGGCAGGTCTTGCCACCGCTCACCAGCGACGGCGTCGCCCTGCTGGCCGAGGAGGCCGAGGTGGACGTCGACGTGGGCGAACTCCACCGCCGTACGGGCGGGAGCCCGTTCTTCGTCACCGAGATCCTGGCCGACCCGACCTCCCGTCTGCCCGAGAACGTGCGTGACGCCGTCCTCGCCCGGCGGAACCGCTTGCCGGTCGGCGCGAGAGAGGTCCTCGACTCGGTGTCGGTCGTCCCCGGCGCCGTCCAACCCCGACTCCTCGAGGCCGTCGCCGAGCCCGACCTCGCGGACGTCGACGCCTGCATCACCGCCGGGATGCTCGTGAGCGGGGAGCTGGGCGAGGTTGCCTTCCGGCACGAACTGGCGCGGCTCGCCGTCGAGAGTGCGATCCCGCCGTCGCGGCGGTCCCGGCTCCACGCCGCGGCGATGCGGGCGCTCATCGAGGAGCAGGCACCGAGCCCCAGCCCGGCGCGGATCGTCCACCACGCCGCCGCCGCGGGCGACCGGGACGTGGTGCTCCGCTATGCCCCGGAAGCCGCCGAGCTGGCCATCGAGCAGGGTGCCTACCACCAGGCCCGCGACCATCTTGCCCGGGCGCTGAAGTTCGCGGATGTGCTTCCCGACGCCGAACGGGCCACCCTGCTGGAACGGTTCTCGGTGGCCGCCAGTGGCGTCGGAGACGTCGAGGCGGCGGTGACGACCGCGGAGAAGGCGGTGGAGCTCCGCCGAGACGACGACGTGGCGCTCGGGGCAGCGCTGCGGCTGCGCGGCACCACTCGATGGGAAGCAGGGAGGGGCCCGGAGGCGCACGATGACGTCCATGCCGCTCTCGAGTTGCTGGAGCCCCTGGGTGAGACCCCGTCGCTCGCGACCGCGTACGCCAGCGTGGTGACACTGGCGATGCTCGCGCGGGACTACGACGCGGCTCTGGAGCTCGGGAGCGCCGCGGTCGGGCTGGCGGAGCGGCTGGAGGTGGACGCGGCTCTGTCCCGGTCGCTCAACAGCCTCGGGGCGACCGAGATCCTCATCGGTCGGTACGACGACGGCGAACGGCACCTGCTCCAGAGCATCGAGGTGGCACGCGCGGCCGGGGATCTGCGGGCGGAGGCGGCCGCGTGGTCCAACCTCGGATCCGGGTTCGGTGAGGTCCGCGCCCACGACCGAGCCGAGCGCTACCTCGAGGAGGCGATCGCGGTCAGCACCGCCCATGACCTCGACGGCAACACCCACTACTCGACATCGTGGCTCGCGCGTGTGTGCTTCGAGACAGGGCGTTGGGATCGCGCCGCCGAGCTCGCGTCGTCGCTGCCGCTCGACCTGCCGGGGGTGTCGCCGATCATCACGATCACGGCGCTGGCGGTGTTGGGCCGGCTTCGGGCCCGACGGGGCGATCCCGGCACCGGCGAGGCGCTGCACCGCGCCTGGGAGCTGGCAGTCGAGACCGACGACCTCCAGCGGCTGTGGCCGGTCGCGGCCGCCCGAGGGGAGGCCGCATGGATCGAGGCTCGCGACGACGAGGTCACCCCGCTGGTGCGGGACACGTTCGCGGCGGCGGTCGAGATCGGCCATCCGTGGGCGATCGGCGAGCTCGGCCTGCTGCTGTGGCGGGTGGACGGGCTTGACACGGCGGGGTGGGAGATCGTCCACGATGGCGCGGCGGAGCCCTACCGCCTCCACGTGATCGGACAGGTCGAGAAGGCGGCCGAGGCGTGGGCCGACCTGGGGTGCCCGTACGAACAGGCCGATGCGCTCGGCGACGGCGACGAGGACCAGCAGCGCGAGGCGCTCAGGATCCTCGACGACCTCGGGGCGGCTCCGGTGGCCGCGAGGCTGCGCCAGCGGATGCGGGAGGCCGGGGTCCGGTCGATCCCACGCGGCCCGCGCCCCGCCACCGCCGAACACCCGGCCGGCCTGACCCCGCGTGAGGCGGAGGTCCTCGAGCTGGTCGCCGAAGAGATGACAAACGCCGAGATCGCCGAGGCGCTGTTCATCAGCGAGAAGACCGTCGGCCACCACGTGTCGTCGGTCCTCAGCAAGCTCGGGGTCGACTCGCGGCACGAGGCGGCCCGCACCATCCAGGACCAGCAGTCGTAGGGACCACGCTCCCAATATGGGGAGCACCTCCCCATGCCACCGCCAACGGCCCTCCGTAGTGTCCAACGCGTCGCAGTTCGCACGGAGGACGAGGTGCCGCGGTACCTGGTGGAAGGTGAGGTCACGGTCGGGGCACAGCTCCCGCCGGCCGACCTGGACCGGGTCATCGAACGCAACCTGATGGGTTCGGTGACCTGGATCTGCTCGTTCGTCGCCGACCGGCGGACGTACGCGCTCTACGAGGG
>CAZDIF010000090.1:2647-8067 GCA_964505365.1 uncultured Actinomycetota bacterium | reverse complement strand
TCTGTTGCGCTTTCCGCGGATCGCTCCGCCTGGGAGTTACCCAGCACCCTGCCCTGAGGAGTCCGGACGTTCCTCGACACCGTGGACCGGTGCCGCGGTCGCCTTCGCCGTCTCCTCCCGAGTCCCGCCAGCGTACCCGCCACCCTCCCGATTCGAACCTGCAGTCCGAACGGGCGGCCCTCCAACGTCGCCCGCTACGGTCGCGATGGTGAGGAGGACCTCGTGGACGACCTCGATGGCCGACACCTGGTGATCGTCGCCAACCGGCTGCCCGTGAGCCGGGACGGCAGCGGTTGGCGGGCCAGCGCCGGCGGACTGGTGACTGCCCTGCGTCCCGTGGTGACGGAGGTGTCGGGGCACTGGATCGGCTGGGACGGCGGCGAGCCCGACGTCCCGGCGCGCGTCGACGGCTTCGATGCCGAGCTGCACCCGGTCCGGCTGTCCACCGAGGAGGTGCACGAATTCTACGAGGGCTTCTCCAACCGGACGCTGTGGCCGCTGTACCACGACCTGCTGCAGGAACCGGTGATCGACCGGTCGTGGTGGCGCAGCTACGAGGACGTCAACCATCGTTTCGCCCGCGCCGCCGCGTCCCTCGACGTGCCGAACCCCGTGTTCTGGGTGCAGGACTACCACCTGCAGCTGGTGCCCGGGATGCTCCGGGCCCTGCGCCCCGACGCGCAGATCGGGTTCTTCCTCCACATCCCCTTCCCGCCGCCCGAGCTGGTGGCCCGCCTGCCGTGGCGCAACGAACTGCTCGACGGCCTGCTCGGGGCCAACGCCCTCGGGTTCCACACCGAGTGGTACCGCGCCAACTTCGTGCGCACCGTGAAGCACATCCACCGGGACGTCACGGTGTCGGGCGACACGATCTACCTCCCGGATGGCCACGCGGTGCGGACCCGGGCGCACCCGATCTCGATCGACGCCGCGGACTTCGCGGCCCTGGCAACGGCCGAGGAGACCAAGACCGAGCTCGAGCAGCTGCGTCACCAGTTCGCCGGTCGCCACGTGTTCCTCGGCGTCGACCGCCTCGACTACACCAAGGGCATCCGCCACCGGCTGCAGGCCATCCAGCGCCTGCTGTCGGACCGCCCCGACCTGCGCAGCCGGTTCGCCTTCGTGCAGGTGGCCGTGCCGTCCCGCGAGGACGTCGAGGAGTACCAGGACCTGCGCGACCAGGTGGAGCAGGTCGTCGGCAACATCAACGGCCGGTTCACCGAGCCGGGCCACGACGTGCCGGTCCACTACCTGCACCGTTCGGTCCCCCGGGAACGCCTCGCCGCCTACTATCGGCTCGCGGACGTGATGTGCATCACACCGCTGAAGGACGGTATGAACCTGGTGGCCAAGGAGTTCGCCACGGTGCAGGACGCGGGCGGGGAGTCCGGCGTCCTGCTGCTCAGCGAGTTCACCGGGGCGAGCCAGGAGTTCGCCGAGGACGCGCTGCTGTGCAACCCGTTCGACGTCGAGAGCCTCGCCGGCCTGATGGCGCGGGCGCTGGACTTCGACCCGGCTGATCGGCGCCGCCGCATCGAACGAATGGCTGGGCGCGTGCGGTCCCACGACGTGTTCGACTGGGTCCGCGACGAGCTCGCCACCATCGTCAGCGACAGGAGGGCCCCATGAGCGATCGCCTCGACGAGATCCTCGCCACCCTTCCGGGCAGCGACGACCTCCTCGTCCTGGTCGACTTCGACGGCACCCTGTCCGAGATCGTGGCGACGCCGGACCTGGCCACCCCGGCCGAGGGCGCCGCCGATGCCCTGCACCGGCTGGGCCACCGCTGCCCCGTCGCGGTCGTGTCCGGCCGGCCGGTCCGGGACCTGCGGCGCCGGCTGCAGCCGGAGGAACACATCACCCTGGCGGGTGGGCACGGCACCGAGGTCGCCCATCCGGACGGCACCGTCGACGCCCTGGTCGACCCCGACCAGGTGCGACCGGTGCTGGACGAGGTTGAGCAGCAGCTGCACGACCTCGTGGACGTCTCGATGGGGTGGCTCGTCGAGCGCAAGCCGGCGTCGATCGCCGTCCACCACCGGCAGGTGGCCGACCCGGGCCAGGTCCTGCTGAAGGTCCGCCACGTCCTGGACGAGCACGCCGACACGCCCCCCGGCTTCGTCGTCTCCAACGGCAAGGCGGTCACCGAGCTGCGCCCGGCCGGCGTGACCAAGGGCACGGTCGTCGACCGGCTCGCCGAGGCCCATCCGGGCCGCCACCTGCTCGTCATCGGCGACGACATCACCGACGAGGACGCCTTCCGTGCCGCCAATGCACGCGGCGGGACGACCGTGGTGGTCGCGGCGGGCTCACGGCAGACGGAGGCCGCCCACGAGATCGCCGACCCGTCCGAGGTCGTGGCCCTGCTGTCGGCGCTGGCCGACCGCTGATCAGCCGAACTCGACGACCATCAGCCGCTGGCACGACGGGCACTCGGTCAGCGGCGGGCCCTCGACGAGGTCGTTGACGTCCGCGTACGACAGCTGGATGCCGCAGACCGTGCACTGGTCGCCGTCCAGCCGGCCGACCGCACCGCCACCGAAGCGCTCGACCGCCTTGTCGTAGCGGGCCAGGAGGTCGTCGGGCAGGGGGTCGCGCTGCTTGGTCGAGGCGACCTCCAGCTCCGCGATCTCGGCCATCAGGGTCTGGGCCGCCTGGTCCCGGAGGGTCGTGAGCTCGGCGATCTGCCCGTCGGCCGCGGTGAGGCGCCCGTCCAGGTCCGCGATCGCCGCGTCGAGCTGCTCGGTCTGCTCCATGGCCTCGAGCTCGGCGTCCTCGTGCTCGTCGATGCGCCGCTGCACGGAGTCGATCTCGGCGCGCATCGACTGCAGTTCCTTCGCGTTGGAGATCTCGCCGCCGTACAGGCGCTGCTGCTCGGCCGCGAGCCGCTCGCGCAGCTGGTCGACCTCGCGGTCCTCCTTCGTGGCCCGCGACTGCGCCTCGTCGCGTTCGAGGCTGCGCTCGCCGCGCTCCTCGTCGAGCCGGGCACGCTCCTCGAGCGCCTGGTCGAGCTGCTGCTGCTCGGGCAGGGCGTCGAGGCGCCTCTGGAGGCGCCGAATCTCGCTGTCGATGTCGCTGAGCGCCAGGAGGGCCCGGAGGTCCTCGGGCGTCGGGTCCGCCACCTCGTGCTCCTCGTCGCGTGTTGGTCGCCGTCCCCCGTCAGCGGGCCCAGGGTGAGGTGTCGACGGCGGACGCTACCACCGGGGCCGCGAGCCCACGTTCGCGCGCGTCCGCGGCCAGCCGGTCGATCCAGTGGGGCATGGCCGCCTGCTCGACGGCGTGGTGCCCGGCGTCGACCAGCGCGAGGCCCTGTTCGAGCGCGTCGAGGGTGACGTGGTGGCGCAGGTCCCCGGTCACGTACACGTCCGCGCCGGCCGCGTGGGCCGCCCCGATGAGGCCGTCGCCCGCTCCCCCGACCGTCGCGACGCGGCGGACCAGCCGATCGGGTTCGCCCGCGTACCGCAGGTGCGGGGCCGGCAGGTCCTCGCGCAACTGCGCGGCCACGGCCCGCAGCGGCAGCGGGGACGGCAGCATCCCGACGCGGCCGAACCCGTGGCCGTCGACGTCCAGCAGCGGGTGGACGTCGTAGGCGACCTCCTCGTAGGGGTGGGCGGCCCGCATCGCGGCCACGACCGGCCCCAGCGCCCGGCGAGGCAGCTCCATCTCCACCCGGGTCTCGGGCTCGGCGTGGACCTCGCCGATACTGCCGACGTGCGGGTCGGCGCCCTCGCCGGCCCGGAAGCTGCCGGTGCCCTGCAGGCGGAAGTGGCAGCGGTCGTAGTCGCCGATCCGGCCGGCGCCAGCCTCGGCCATCGCGTCGACCACCGCGTCGGTGTCGTCGTGGGGGACGAAGGTGACGAGCTTGACCCGGCGGCCCTCCCCGACCTCGGTCGTCAGCGCCCGCACGTCCTGCAGCCCGAGTGCCTGCACCACCGGGTCGGAGGTGCCGGCGCCATCGTCGGTCACGTCGAGGTTGGTGTGGGCCGCGGCGACCGCCACGCCCTGGCGCGCCGCGGCGAGTGCCGTGCGCCCGCTGGCGGTGTCCGGTGTGAGGCTGGCCAGTGGCCGGAACAACAGCGGGTGGTGGGCCAAGACCAGCGTCGGTGGGCCGTCGGCGGCCTCCTGCACGACCCGGCCGGTCACGTCGAGGCTGACCAGCACCCGCTCGACCGGCCACGCCGGGTCGCCGACCTGCAGGCCCACGTTGTCCCACGCGGCAGCGTGGTGGGCCGGATACCGGTCGTGGACCAGGGCAAGCCAGTCACGGACGGTCTCGGGCACGGCACGGACCTTCGGTCGGGAACGGTGCGCGGTGCAGGGCTCGAACCTGCGGCCTCCGCCTTGTAAGGGCGGCGCTCTCCCAGCTGAGCTAACCGCGCGACCAGTCGGGCAGGGTACGCAGCGGTGGGCCAGCACCGCACCCGGGATAGGTTGGCGGTGGATCGCCACGTCTGGGTCGCCATGCCGCTGATCGCCGACGTCGTCGACGCCGCGCTCGAAGCGAGCGTCGTCGGCAGCTACTCACGCATCGGCCCGTGGGTGCGGCGGCACGTCGACGACTGGACCCCGCTCGAGGACCTGCCCGGCAAGGGGCGCACCGTCGTGGTGACCGGGGCGAATTCCGGGCTCGGCTACGCCACGGCGTCGGCACTCCTTCGCGCGGGGGCGGCCGTGCGGATGGTCGTGCGCAGCGCGTGGAAGGGCGGCGACGCCCGCGACCGGCTGCTCGCCCGCTGGCCCGACGCCGACGTGCGCGTGCACCTGGCCGACCTCACCGACCTCGATCAGGTCCGACGGGTCGCCACCGAGATCGTCGATGCGGACGGCGCCGTCGACGGCCTCGTGCACAACGCCGGCGCGATGTTCCCGCACCGGATGGAGACCGCCGACGGGATCGAACGGACCCTCGCGCTGCACGTCGTCGGCCCGCAAGCGCTCACCCACGGCCTGCTGCCGGCGCTGGAGCACACCCACGGCCGCGTCGTCTGGGTGTCGTCCGGCGGCATGTACACCCAGCCTCTCGACCTCGCACGGCTGCAGTCGCTCGACGACTACAGCCCGGCGCTCGCGTACGCCCGGGCCAAGCGGGCCCAGGTCGTCCTGGCGCGCCAGTGGCAGGAGCGGTACGGGGACGAGACGGGCGTCACGTTCCACGCCATGCACCCGGGCTGGGCCCTCACCCCGGGCATCCAGTCGTCGCTGCCGGTGTTCCGCCGGACCATGGGACCGCTGCTGCGGGGCGCCACCGACGGCGCCGACACGACCGTGTGGCTGTGCCTCGCCCCCGAGCCGGCCGAGCACGGTGGGCAGCTGTGGCTCGACCGCCGACCACGCAGCGACGTGCGCCTGCCCGGGACCGCCACCGAGCGGTGGGCCGCCGACGCCCTCTGGCACGAGGTCGAGCGGCTCGCCGGGGCGGT
>CAZDIF010000090.1:0-2547 GCA_964505365.1 uncultured Actinomycetota bacterium | reverse complement strand
GAGGTGACGGCCGAGGACGGCACCACCCGCACGCTGGTGGCCGACCGCGGCGTCGTGATCGGCACGGGCACCGTCCCGGCCCAGCCGCCCATCGACGGGCTCGCCGACATCGAGTTCTGGGACAACCGTGACGCGACCGAGACGTCCACCGTGCCGGACCGGCTGCTGGTGCTCGGCGGCGGAGCCATCGGGCTGGAGATGGCCCAGGCCATGTTCCGGCTGGGCGCGTCCGAGGTCCACATCATCGAGGCCGAGGACCGGGTCCTCTCCCCCGAGGAGCCGGCGGTCGGCGACCACCTCGCCGAGCAGCTGCGCGAGGAGGGACTGACCCTCCACCTCGGCGCCCGGGCCGAGAAGGTCACCCGCGACGGCGACGACGGACCCGTCACCGCGACGCTGTCGGACGGCACGGAACTGGTCGGGGACGAGTTGCTGGTCGCCGTCGGCCGCCGCGCCCGCACCGACGACCTGGGGCTCGACACGATCGGGCTCGAGCCCGGCAAGGGCGGGTTCATCGAGGTGGACGACCACCTGCGCGTGCCCGGCCACGACTGGCTCTCCGTCGTCGGCGACGCCAACGGCCGCGCCCTGCTGACCCACCAGGGCAAGTACCAGGCGCGGCTGGTCGGCGACCGCCTCGCCGGGGTCGACACCGACCCGGCCTGGGCCGACCACCACGCCGTGCCGCGCGTGGTGTTCACCGACCCGCAGGTCGGGGCCGTGGGGCTGACCGAGGCACGCGCCCGCGACGCGGGCCACGACGTCCTCGTCGTCACCCACGACACCGGCCACGTCGCGGGCGGCGCGCTGCGCGGCAAGGGCTTCGGCGGTCCCGCGATCCTCGTGATCGACCGCGAACGCCGAACAATCCTCGGTGCCACGTTCGTGGGCCCCGGCGCCGGCGAGTTGGTGCACGCGGCCACGATCGCCGTCGTGTCGGAGGTCACGATCGACCGCCTGTGGCACGCCGTGCCCACCTTCCCGACGGTGTCGGAGGTGTGGCTGCGGCTGCTCGAGAAGGTGCGGGCGGTGGAGCTGGACGCCGACTGACGCGGGCGGTCAGCCGCCCTGCCCCGCCGCGGTCGCGAGGTCGGCCGCCGTCACGTGGGCGGCGCGACGGCCGGCCTGGCCCAGCGCCACGAGGTCACCGGCGGCCTGGGCGCGCAGCAGCTCCCCGAACGTGTACCCGCGGCCGGGCACGTCGACGTCGGCGCCCGGGTCGTCGCTGAGGACCGCGAACACCCCACGGTCCGGCCCACCCTTGTGGAGCTGGCCGGTGGAGTGGAGGTACCGGGGGCCGATACCGACGGTGACGGGGACGCCGAGGCGCCCCCGCAGCCCGGCGGCCACATCGGGCAGCCCGGCCGCCACCGCTCCCCCCGGGTCGACGAACGCCAGCACCGCGAGGTAGTCGCCCGCGGTCACCTGGGACAGCAGCTCGGCGGCGGATTCGGGTGGCGGGGGTGCGCCGCGCTCCTCCAGCATCCGGGTGCTGGCCGTCTTGGCGGCCTGCACGTTCGGCTGGTCGAAGGCGTTGATGCCGAGCCTCGCGCCGGCGACCGCGGTGGCGAACTCCCACCGGAACACCTCGGCCGGCAGGTCGTCGGCCGTGACCGCCGGCAGCCGCACCACCGGCACGCCGGCATCGTCGAGCTCCGTGGCCACGTCGCCGTACGCGACGACCAGGCGGTGTCGTCCGTACGCCGTCGGGTCGAGCATCGGCTCGTCGACGACCGGCAGCAGTCCGGTGTCGTGCTTGCCCGTGGACTCGGCGACCAGCTGCTCGATCCAGGCGCCGAACCCGGCGAGCTCGTCCGGCAGAAGGACGGTCAGTTGGTAGCGGCCGTCGGCAACTGCGTCCGCCATGGCCTCACCGAGCCGAAGACCCGGGTTGTCGGGGCCGTCGGCCCGGCACGCCTCGGCCATCCGCGCCGCCGTCGCGAGGTGGGCGTCGAGGTCGAGGCCGAGCAGGGCCGCGGGCACCAGCCCGAACGCCGACAGGGCGCTGAACCGCCCCCCGATGTCCGGCGGGTTCTCGACGACGCCCCGGAACCCGCGCTCGCGCCCGAGGTCGACGAGCTGCGATCCGGGATCGGTGATCGCGACGACGTGTCGGCCCGCCTCCTCCTCGCCCAGGGCGTCGACGAGGTCCACCCAGAAGCGTTCGAGGTGGCTGCGGGTCTCCACCGTCGTGCCGGACTTCGACGCCGCCACCACCAGTGTTCGTGCGGGGTCGAGCTCGTCGCGCACCCGTGCGACCGCCGCCGGGTGCGTGCTGTCCAGCACCGACAGCGACAGCCCACCGGCGTCGGGGAAGGCACCGGCCAGGACCTCCGGGTAGAGGCTGGAGCCGCCCATGCCGACGAGCAGCACGTGGGTGATGCCGTCGGCTCGGACGCCGTCGGCCAGCGCGGTGAACTCGGCGACGCGGTCACGCATCGAGGTCGGGCAGTCCAGCCACCCGAGCCGATCGGCGACCTCGGTCGGGTCGTCCTGCCAGGCGGTGTGGTCACGCTCCCAGATGCGAGTGGCGAGGTCGTCGGACAC
>CAZDIF010000089.1:0-8069 GCA_964505365.1 uncultured Actinomycetota bacterium | reverse complement strand
CACGGCGAGTTCCGCGCCCGGTGCGAGGACATGCTGCGGACGGTCCTCGGCGTCAGCTGAGTCCAGCGTCGATCACCGGTGCTGCTCCCGTCACGCCGCCTCTGCAGCCATGAAGATACCGCTCAGGCGCTTCGTTCCCTCCGGGGTGGCAAACGCGGGGATGCGATCGATCGGTGCGGCCACGGTGAGGAGCCGACCGCCGTCGTGGCGCTCGCCGGTCCAGACATCGGTCCACTGCCCCTCCGGCAGGTAGACCGTCCAGGTGTCGACGTCCGGTTCGGTGACGGGTGCGACGAGCAGGTGGTCACCGAGCATGTACTGGTAGGGATGCTCCCAGATGTCCTGGTCCGTCGGCCAGTGCAGTGCGAGCGCCCGCATCAGGGGGAGGCCCGTCTCGATGCCGTGGTGGTACTGCTCATCGAGGTACGGGACCAGCTGGTCGCGGATGGTGGCGAAGCGGCGGTAGACCTCGAGGACCCCGGGGTCGTCGTGGCGTTCGGCGATGTTCCAGGGGGTGCGATCGTTTGAGGGGCGGCGGTGGTCGTTGTACTCGGCGTGGTACTGCATGATCGGGCACAACATCGCCATGGCGGCGGTGCGCAGGTACAGCTCGACGGAGGGGATCTCCCCCGAGAATCCGCCGTGGTCGAACCCCCAGGCGAACACGCCCGAGATCCCCGCCGACAGGCCAGCCAGGATCGAGGCGCGGTACGCCGTCCAGGTCGAGTCCTCGTCCCCGGCCCAGTGGCACGGGGTCGCGCCGGCACCCGTGAACCCCGCACGTGAGAAGGTCACTCCCTCCCGGCCGGTCTCGTGGAGGAGCCGGTGGTAGGCAGCGGCGTAGAGGTTGGGGAAGCGGTTGTTGGTCACGTCGCCCCGGCTGCCGTCGGCGTAGCGCAGCTCGTCACCCCAGGCGTGCTCGCCACCGTCGGTCTTGAAGCCGTCGACGCCGAGGTCCTCGAGCAGGTAGCGGCGCTTCGCGAGCCACCAGTCGGTGGCCTCGGGCGAGGTGAAGTCGGGCATGAGCGCCCCGGGGAACCACCACCCCCGGTTGGCGTAGGGCCGCCCGTCGGCCTCCCGAACGGCGTACCCCTGGTCGACCAGCACGCGCCGGTCGTGGGCCAGCTGTTCGGCACCGTGACGGTCACCGGGCACCTCGACCGGCAGGAGTGGGATCTGCCACAGCAGGACCTTGACGTCCTGGTCTTGCAGCCAGTCGACCATGCCCGCGGGGTCGGGCCAGGCACCATCGGGTGGGAACGTGAAGTCAGCGAGTCGCAGCGGACCGCCGTCGGGGCGTGGTGTGTACTGGGCGTCTCGGAAGGCGGTGAAGGTGGCCTCGTCCGACCAGGCCTCGATGACGACGACGCCGACCGGGATGTCCTCGTCGAGGCTGCGGCCGATCTCGGCCTCGACGCGCGCCTGGGTGTTCCACTCGTTGGCGCTGGCCCAGGGGCGGAAGATCCACGACGGCACCGGGGCGGGTCGGGTGGTCGCGTCCAGGAACTGGCGGATGACGCTGTGCGGCGCTCCGGCGAAGAGGGCCAGGTCGACGTGTGGCTGTGCGGGGTCGACGGCGACCTCGACGGCCAGTCGGTCGGGTGTCGTCCTCCCGACGTCGAACCAGCACCGTCGGCTGGTGTCGACGTGCAGGCCCCAGCTGTGGTCGCCGCCGACCACGAGTGCGAAGGGCACCGGGAGGTAGGTGCGTTCGCCCTGCTGCTTGTACTGCTCGAACACGACGGTGTCGATGGCGTGTCCGCGGTGGTCGAGGGCGTGGAACCGCTCACCAAGCCCGAGGACGTGCTCGCCGTCCCGCAGCCGTAGCGTGAACCGGGCGCGTACGGCACCGGTCCCGTCGACCAGCCAGCTCACCTCCTGGTCAAGCCGGGCGGCGACCTCCTCCGACCCGTCCACGGACAGGGAGCCAACCCCGGGCTGCCACGATGCTGTCACGAACCGGTGCCAGTCGGTGGCCTCAGCGGCGGTGGCCCATCGGTAGGCCACCTCGCTGCCGGCACCGAAAGGCCCGATCAGGGCGGACACCGGGTGCATGCCGGCGACCCGCTCACCGGCGGCGGCTGCGGCCGCCAGGTGGCCACCGTTGCCGCCGGCGTCACCCGGCGTGTCCTCCGCCGTTCCGAGGTGGCGGGCCGGCACGGTCGTGAGGGACCCGTCGTGGTCGACCTCCAGCCACACGTCCGTGAGGCCGTCCTCGACGAGCGCCCGTACCTCGACCGGGTCGCCGGCACGAGGGATCGTCGGCAGCCGTTGGTCGAGGCTGGGCCGGTAGGCGTGCCCCCGGCCGGTCGGCGTGTGGCGGATCATGGTCGGGCCCTGTCTCCGTCAGCGAGGGCGTCGGCCAGGTCGAGCACCATGGCATGGGACCACAGGAGCGGCCGGGCGCTCGGCCCCCACTTGTCCTCCCACGGTTCGAGGTGTTCGGGATGCAGCAGGTTCTCGGCGACCTGTTCCGGGAGGTCGCCGTGCGCGTCGGCCTGGGCGACGATCCAGTCACACAGCTCCAGGGCGCGGTCGCTGTTGCGAGCACGGACGTGGTGCCAGGCGAGCAGCGCAGCAAGCAGCACCCACTGGCCGCCGCCGTAGTACACGTCCCCGAGGTATCGATGGACCCCGGCGGGTGCCAGTTCGCGGTCGATCCGGGCGATGGTCGCCACCGTGATCGGGTGGTCGAGCGGGTACATGTCGAAGGGGGTGAAGCAGGCGATCAGGCTGGCGTCGACCTGGTCGCTGCCGATCCACTTGACCAGCGCGTTGTCGACGACGGCCTCCCGTTCGACCCGGTCGCGGATGGCGCGTGCGGCTTCACGGGCACGATGCCGGAGGCCCGGCGGCAGTCCATCCCATCCGGCGACCGCGTCCAGCCCCGCCCAGATCGACGCGAGCGTCGACGTGTGCCGGTGTTCGAGGTGCTCCTCCCACCAGTCGTAGGAGGGCTGATCCCAGAACGTGGCCAGGTAGTCGACGGTGGTGGCGACCACGTCGTGCATCCAGGGGGCGCCGTCGTGGTGACGTTCGCGATGTCGGCGAAGTGCCCACAGCCACGTGCCGTAGCCGTCGAGCTGGAAGTTCTCCCAGAACCCGTCGGCCTCCCGGCCGTCAATCGTGTAGCGGGTGTGCAGGTGCTCCCCTGCCCCGACCGGCTCGCCGGCACGGCCGCGGGCCACGAGGTCCGCGACCCGGTCGCGGCGGTCCGACACCACCCCGGCCGCCCACCCGTGGAAGGCCTCGGCGCTCGCCGAGCGACCGTGACGGCTCATCGCGTCGGCGATGAAGGCCCCGTCGCGGAACCATGAGTAGTGGTAGGTGGGGAAGGTCGGACCGGCCACGTACGCGCCGGTGTCGGCCTGGTGGTGCTCGATCAGCTCGAGGCTTCGGGCCACGAGCCGGTCGAGGCGGGGGGAGACCTGGTTCACGAGCAGCCCTGTCGCTTCAGTTCAGCAGTCCGCGGATCTCCGCAGCCGCCTGGTCGATGGCGTCCTGGGCATCGAGCTGGCCGAGCTTGGCCTGCTCGAGCGCTCCGTCCACGGCGTCCTGCAGCTGGGCCTGCTTCGCGATCACCGGTGGGACCACGACGGCGTCCAGCGAGTCGAACACGGCCTGCCGGTTTGCCGGCGGGGTCTGCTCGAGCCAGCTGTCGAACAGCGACGTGTCCGCGACCGCAGGCAGCTCCCAGTCGCTCTCGAGACGGGTCTGCACGGCGGTCTCTGACGAGGCCATGAACTGCAACCAGGCCGTGGCGGCTTCCGGGTGTTCGGTCTCCGAGGAGGCGACCACGGCGTTGGCGAAGAAGTGGGAGGCGTCGTCGGTGTTGCCCGGCTCGACGACGATGTCCCACTCGAACGGGGCGTCGGCCATCGCCGCAAACTGCCAGATGCCGTTGTGCCACATGGCCAACTTGCCGGCCTTGAACATCGCGGCGTCGTCCTGACCGCCCATGTCGGCCTCGGCCGGCATCACCGTGCCGACCTTGTCCAGCAGCCACTCGGCGGCCTCGACACCCTCGGGCGTGTCGAAGGCCACATCGGCCTTGTCGTCGGTGAAGAACTGCCCGCCGTTCTGGGCCAGCACCTTGAAGTACTCGAAGAACGACACGGGCTGGAAGGTGCCCCACACGCCCGCCTCGGTGTCGGTCAGGGCTTCGGCAGCCTCCTGCTCATCCGCCCAGGTCCAGTCAGCGGTCGGGTAGTCGAGGCCCGCCTCGTCGAACAGGTCCTTGTTGTAGAACAGGACCACGTTCGAGAACGTCTCGGGCAGCCCGTACTGGGTGCCGTCGTGGGCGAACACCTCGTAGGCCCGCGGGTAGAACACGTCCGGATCGAGTGCGTCGCCCGCCGAGGCCGTCAGGTCCAGCAGCGTCCCGGCCTCCGCATAGGTGACGAAGTTCTCGTAGTTGAGCTCGAAGGTGTCCGGCGCGTCCCTGCCGGCCACGCGCGTCTGCAACTGCGTGAAGTAGTCGTCGTAGGCTGCCGTCTGCACGTCGATGGTGACGCCGGGGTTCTCGTCCTCGAACGCGCTGACGATCCGGTCGAGGTCCTCGAGGTGGTCGGGGGCGGCCGAGAAGGTGAAGTAGCTGAGGGTCACCTCCTCGCTGTCCTCGGTCGTGGCGGGTGTCGTGTCGGTGGCAGTGCTGGCCTCCGAGGGCGACTCGCCGGAGGACGATTCGCCGGAGGCGCTTCCGCAGGCAGCTGCCAGGACGGCGGCCGCCAGCAGCGCAGCCACGCGCTTCCCGGTGCGGGTGGTGGATCTCATGTGTTGCTCCCATCTTTCTTCTTGGTGGACGGGCTCAGCCCTTGAGCCCGGACAGGGCGACGCCCTGGATGACGTACTTCTGTGCGAACAGGTAGAGCGCGACGATCGGGACGACCGAGACGGTGGACCCGGCCATCACGAGGTTCCATTCGGTGGTGAACCGGCCGTGCAGCTGTGACAGGCCCAGCGGGAGCGTCATCAGCGACTCGGAGTTGATGGCGACCAGGGGCCAGAGGAAGCTGTTCCACGCGGCCATGAAGGCGAACACCGTGAGCGTCGCGAGTGCCGGCTTGGACATCGGGAGCACGATCCGTGTGAACACCTGCCAGTGGCCGGCGCCGTCGATGCGGGCCGCCTCCTCGATCTCCGTGGGCAGGGTGAGGAAGAACTGGCGCAACAGGAACACCCCGAACGGCGAGGCGATCAGCGGCAGCAGGAGCGCGGCGTAGGTGTCCTGCAGTCCGAGCCGCGAGATCTCGATGAACAGCGGAACGATGAGCACCTGCAGGGGGATCATCAGCGTCGCCAGGTACACGATGAACAGGGCCCGTTGCCCCCGGAACCGGAACCGGGCGAACACGTAGGCGGCCATCGCGCTCGTCAACACCTGCAGGAAGGTCGAGACGACGGCGACGCCGATCGAGTTGGCCACCCATCGCCACAGCGGGAACGCCTCGGCGACCCGCGTGTAGGCGCTCGGATCGACCGGGTCGGGCACGAGCCGCGGCGGTGTCGCGAAGAGCTGCGTGTCCGCCGTGAGGGACGTCGCGACCATCCACGCGAAGGGGAACAGCATCACCAGCGCCCCGACCGCGATCGCTGTCGTACGAAGCACCCGACCGGCGCGACGCCGCCGTCGCACGGCGTCGTTGACATCGTCGCGCCTCGGCCGGCGAGGGCCAGGTGCCGTGCGCGGAGCCTCCAGGCTCCTGTCGGTGGTGAGCAGTCCCTCAGGCATAGTGGACCCACCGGTCCTGCATGCGGAACTGGAAGGCCGTCACGCCGATGACGATGAGGAACAGCGCCCAGCTCATCGCTGCGGCGTAGCCCATCTCGCTGTAGCGAAACGCGCTGGTGTAGATCCGTTCGACCATCACCGTGGTCGCGCCCGCGGGTCCCCCACCAGTCATCACGAAGACCTGGTCGAAGACCTGGAAGCCGTTGATCAGGCTGATGGTGAGCACGAAGAAGCTGGCTGGTGACAGCAGCGGCAGGGTCACATGACGGAACCGGGCCCACCAGCCGGCACCGTCCACCAGTGCGGCCTCGTAGTAGTCCTGCGGGATCGCCTGGAGCCCGGCAAGGAAGATGACCATCACGAAGCCGAGGTCCTTCCAGGCCGAGGCCAGCACGACGGCGGCCATGGCCCAGGCCGGATCGGTCCACCAGCCAGGTCCGTCGATGCCGACGACGCCGAGTGCGGTGTTGACCATCCCGCTCTGCGGATTGAGCAGCCACTTCCACATCAGGGCGACCACGACCCATGAGGTGACCACCGGGAGGAAGTACAGGGAGCGGAAGAGGCCGACGGCCCGGACACCCGTGTTCAGTGCCAGCGCGATGCCGAGCCCACCGACGAACACCAGCGGCAGGTACATGCCCAGGAACTGGAACGTGTGCCCGACGGCGGCCCAGAACTCGCCATCGGTCAGCATCCGGCGGTAGTTGTCGAGCCCGATCCACTCCGGGGACATCAGCAGGTTCCAGTCCAGGAAGCTGATCCCGAGGGATGCCGCCATCGGGCCCAGGGTGAACGCGCTGAGTGGCAGGAGGGACGGCAGCAGGAACCCGGCGATGATCGCCGCCTTCTTCGGACCGCGGTCGCCGACGATCACGGGGCGACCTCGTTGCCCATCGCCGCCAGGCGGCTCCGGATCTCAGCTTCCGGGCTGGCGCTCGCCGACGGAGACAGGGCCGAGCCGAGCACGAGCGACGCGGCACCGCGGGCCCAGTTCTGGTCGTCCCACGCATCGACAACGACCTCGGTGCCGGCATGGACGGGCAACAGCCCGGCGTCGAAGGCGGCGACGAAGCCTTCCTGCAGGAACGGCCAGCCTCCGATGCCCTCCCCCGAGAGAATCACCAGTTCCGGAGCCAGCAGGTTGACGAGATCCGCCACGGCGGACCCGAGATGCCCTCCGGCCTCGACGAAGATCCGCCGCGCGTCCGAGGAGGACGCTGCGGCTGCCAGCAGGTCCTGGATGCTGCCGTCCGGACCGATGATGCCGGCGCCCCGCGCCTGGGCGACGAGGACCGGGTCGGACGCGACCGCCTCGAGGCAGCCCCGGCGACCGCAGTCGCACTGCGGACCGTCAGGGACCGCCCGGGTGTGACCGATCTCGCCGGCGCCCCCGCGTGCACCGCGTCGCAACGCGCCGTCGAGGAAGATCCCCAGACCGATGCCTCGCCCGACGGTGACGGTCAGGAAGTCCTCGGCGGCCCGCCCCTGCCCGTACAGGTGCTCTGCGACGGCCAGGGTGTTGACGTCGTTGTCGACCACGACCGGCATGTTGAGGACGTCCGCCAGCAGCATCCCCAACGGCACATCCTGCCAGCCGAACATCGGCGAGGTCACCCGTCCCTGCTCCGCGGTGGCGACCGTCCCCGGGACGCCCACCCCCACGCCGAGGAGCTGGCGACCCACCTGTGTGATGACGTCGAGCAGCAGGCCGGCCAGCCGTCCGGCGGGGTCCGGGCCAGTCGGGTCGAACACCGCCGTGCCGGCCTGTTCCACCTCACCACGCAGGTCGGCCAGGACCCAGGTGATGTGATCCTCCATGACCTTCACACCGAGCAGTGCCACGGCGGCCGGGACGAGCCCCAGGAGTTCCGACGGACGCCCTCTCCCCGCGGCCGGGGCCTTCCCCTCCATCGTGACGATGCCCCCGTCGATCAGGTCCCTCGTGATCGCGGTCACGGTCGCCGCGGAGACCTCCAGCCGCTCCGCGATCGCGGAACGAGACACCGGTCCCTCGAGCGCGATGACGCGTAGCACGGCGGCCCGACTCCGCTCCGCCTCCGAGACCACCGCAGACACCCTGTTATTTCTCCCAGTCACTAAATTTAGTGACTGAAGTAAAACAGGCCATCACGGCATCGTCAAGCGGGGCCGTCGTGGCCCGCCGCCCTTCTCCCGGTCGCCGGTGTGATCACCGGCGCCGGAATCAGCCCTCGCCGCGCAGCTTGAAGCGCTGGACCTTGCCGGTCGCCGTGCGGGGGAAGTCCTCGACGTAGTCCACCTCGTGCGGGTACTGGTAGCGCAGCAGCGCCTGCTTGCACCAGTCCTGCAGCTCGGC
>CAZDIF010000088.1:0-8095 GCA_964505365.1 uncultured Actinomycetota bacterium | reverse complement strand
GCGACTACGCGACCTCCAACACCACGACCGGCGTGCGATCCGTTGCCTACGACACCTCAAGCCGCACGTATGGCAGCTACTCAACCTCGGTCACCTCACCGCACTTCAACGGGGAGATCTGGGCGACGATGCTCTACGACGTCCGGGAGTTCCTCGGCCTGAACACGACCACGCAGCTGGTGATCGACGGGATGCGGAACACGCCGAACACCCCGACCCCGACCTTCATCGACGCGCGGGACGGGATCCTTGCGGCCGACGTGACGAACAACGGTGGCGCCAACCAGTGCGCGATCTGGTCAGCCTTCGCCATGAACGGCCTCGGCACGAATGCCGTCTCCAACGGGCTGCATGCCAGCCAGACGAACAACTTCGACATGCCACCCGAGTGCCTGCCCACGGCGGACGCGAACGGCCCGTACACGACGGACGAGGGCACTGACGTCACCCTGGACGGCAGCGGTTCCGCGAAGGGCACCGACGTGTCGGCGGGGGACATCGTCACCTACGAGTGGGACCTGGACGACGACGGCCAGTTCGACGACGCCACCGGTGTCGGCCCGGACTTCACCGACGTCGGGCAGGACGGCGCCTTCACCGTTGGCCTGCGGGTCACCGACGAGTTCGGGAACACCGACGAGGACTCGACCACCGTCACGGTCGACAACGTCGCCCCGACGGTGACCATCGACCCGATCGCCGCGATCGACGAGCACGGCACCACCACGATCTCCGGTGTCATCTCCGACCCGGGCTGGGAGGACGTCCTCACGGCGAGCATCGACTTCGACGACGGTGCGGGTCCCCAGCCGCTGGCCGGCGCGCTGGAGAACGTCCGCCCCGACGCGACGTTCACGTTCTCGGTGGACAAGCAGTACGGCGACGACGGGTCGTTCGAGGTCGAGGTCGTCGGTTCCGATGACGACACCTCCTCCACCAGCAGCGCCACGGCGGTGGTGGCCAACGTCGACCCGACCGCAGCGATCGACGGGTCGGGCAAGCAGACCTATGACGGCGTCTCGGCGTTCGTCCTCGAGGCCGGCGAGGACCTGACGGTCCCCGTGGACGCGACCGACCTCGGCAGTGACGACCTCACCGCCACCTGGGACTGGGGTGACGGCACCACCGACTCCCTGGCCTCCCTCGTGAACCCACCGTTCGCCGACCCGCTCAAGTCGCCGTCGGTGCAGCCTCGCGACGTGACCCTCGGGGCCACCCACGCGTACGGCGACGCCTGCCTCTACGACCTCGGTGTCGAGGTGGTCGACGACGACGGCGGCTCCGACAGCGACGCGGCGGTGGTCCTGGTCACCGGCAACGCCGACGAGTCCAAGGGCAGCGGTTGGTGGCTCAACCAGTACCGCGACAAGCCGCCGGACGCCTTCACCACCGTGGAGCTGGAGTGCTACCTCGCCATCGTGAACCACTTCAGCCTGGTGTTCAGCGAGCACAAGCAGGCGGAGACCCGGTCCGAGGGTGCCGAGGTGCTCAACTCCCCGGCCAAGGCCCCGGACGACGTGATCTTCGACCAGCACGCGCTGGCGGCCTGGTTGAACTTCGCGAACGGGTCGGTGAAGCTCGACACCATGGTCGACACCGATGGCGACGGGATCACCGACACCACGTTCGGCGATGCGATGCTGACGGCAGAGACGGTCCGGATCGACGCGACCTCGACGTCTGAGGAGATCAAGGCCCAGAAGGATCTCGTCGAGCGGATCAGCACCCAGAGCGAATGAGGTCAGTGATCGTCACCCTCGCACGGCTGACGGTGGCGGCCGCCCTCGTGGCGGCCGCCACCGTCGGCTGCGGACCGGCGGACCCGGAGGCCGCCGCACCAACAGGCGCCACCCGCCTGACGGACACGCCGCGTCCCGATGACGCGTCGGACAGCCCGACCCCGGATCCGGACGCGTCGACGTCGAGCCCGGGACCGGTGAAGGGCCAGGTCACGCAGACCCCCGAGCCACACCCATCGACCTCGACGCCATCGGCGGATCCGACCTCTCGGCCGCCGTCGGATCGCACGCGGACCCTCACACCGGCCGACGACGGCACCACGGTCCGCCTTCGGGTCGGGGAGGTGGTCGAACTCCATCTCGCCGACTCCTTCGCGCCGGAGCCTGACGTGCAGGGTGATGCCATCGAGGTGGCCGAGACGGTGTCCGCGTCCGGATCGTCCGGCCGTGAGTTCGAGGTCCGGGCCATCCGCGTCGGCGATGCCACCCTGACCGGGGAGAGCGACGGCGAGGCATTCTCCATCAGGTTCCACGTGGAGGCATGACCAGAACGACTGCCCCCGTGCGGCCCGAGGGCACCGACGACCTAGCCTGCCGCACTCGCCAACCGATCCCGAGGCTGATCCGTGCCGGCCGTCATGGTGTGGGGCTGCTCGTCGTGGGCGGGCAAGAGCCTGCTGGTCACGGCGCTGTGCCGGTGGTACGCGAGGCAGGGGCTGTCGGTGGCCCCGTTCAAGGGCCAGAACATGGCCAACAACGCCCGGGTCGTCGTCGGGGGCGAGATCGGCACGGCCCAGTACCTGCAGGCGCTGGCCGCGCGGGTCACGCCCGACGTGCGCATGAACCCGGTGCTGCTCAAGCCCGAGGGCGAGACCCGCAGCCAGGTGGTCCGCCTCGGCCACGTCGACCACGAGCTGTCGCGACGCCCGTGGCAGGACCGCTCCCAGGCACTCTGGCCCGACGTGCGGGAGGCCCTGCACGACCTCCTGGCGACGCACGACCTCGTGGTCATGGAGGGCGCCGGGAGCCCGGCCGAGACGAACCTGCAGGACCGCGACATCGTCAACCTGCGCCCCGCCCGGGAGGCCGATGCCGCCGCGCTGCTGGTCGCCGACATCGACCGTGGCGGCGCGTTCGCGTCGCTGTACGGGACGTGGTCGCTGGTCCCCGACGCCGACCGCCGACGGCTCCGAGGGTTCGTGCTGAACCGCTTCCGCGGGGACGCGAGCCTGCTCGCGCCCGCCCCGGCGGACCTCGAGGCCATGACCGGCGTGCCGACGATCGGCGTGGTGCCGATGCTCGACCACGCCCTGCCCGACGAGGACGGCGCCGACGTCCACCAGTCCGCCCCGGCCGACGCCCCGGCCGTCGCCGTCGTGCGCTACCCGACGGCGTCCAACCTCGACGAGTTCGCGCTGCTGGAGCAGGTCGCCCACGTCCGGTGGGCCCGCTCGGCCACCGCCGTGCGCGACGCCGACGTGGTGGTGCTGCCCGGCTCCAAGCACGTCGCCCACGACCTGCGGTGGCTTCACGACTCGGGGGTCGGCGCGGCCGTCACCGAGGCAGCCCGGGCGGGCCGCCGGGTCCTCGGGGTCTGCGGGGGGCTGCAGATGCTGGGGGAGCGCCTGGACGACCCGCACGGCGTCGACGGGACCGGCGTCGGCCTGGGCCTGCTGCCCCTGGCCACGACCTTCGCGCCCGACAAGCAGGTCGTGCACACGACGACGGCGTTCGCGGCGACCGTCGACGGCCCCTGGCAGGCCCTCGCCGGCCGGCCGGTCGACGGCTACGAGATCCGGATGGGCCGCACCACCCCGACGGGACCCGTCGCCGAGGCCCTGCCGGACGGCCGCGGGTGGCTGCAGGACACCGTGCTGGGCGTCTACGTCCACGGCCTGCTGGAGGACCCCGACCTGCTGGCGGCGATCGTCGGGCGCAAGCCCGAACGGCCACTCGAGCACACCTTCGACCGGCTCGCCGACGCCGTCGATGACCACCTCGACACCGCCCTGCTGTCTAGCCTCGCCCGCGGGAGACGACCGGGACGGTGACGGTGGACGAGTTGGCGGCGCTGGAGTTCCGCCATCCCTTCCGCCGCTACCAACGGCTCGCGCTGGGCTGGCTCGAGTCCGTCGTCGACACCGAGGACGACGACCGCCGCTACCACCTCGTCGCGCCACCGGGCGCTGGCAAGACGATCCTCGGGCTGGAATTCGTCCGTCGATTCGGCCGGCCGGCCGTGGTGTTCGCCCCGACGAGCGCGATCCAGCAGCAGTGGCGCGACGAGGTGGCCCTGTTCCTCCCCGACGACGGCCCGCCCCTGGACGCCGTCGTCAGCACCGACCCGGACTGTCCGGCACCGATCACGATCCTGACCTACCAGGTCGCGTCCACCCCCGCGAGGGCGGACGACACCCTCGACGAGCTCGCCCGCGAGCGGTGGTGCACCGAGCTGGTCGAGGCGGGCCAGGTCGAGGACCTCGCGGCGGCACGTGCCCGCCTCGACACCCTGCGGGCCAACAACCCCCGGGCCCACGCCCGCGACCTGGCCCGCCGCCACCGCACCGTCAAGCGCGACCTGCTCCGCACCGGGGACGCGGACGTGCTGCGGTTCCTCCACCCCAACGCCCGCGAGCTGCTGGACCGGCTGGCCGCGCACGGCGTCGGGACGGTCGTCCTCGACGAGTGCCACCACCTGCTCGACCACTGGGCCGTGGTGGTGCGGACGCTCCTCGAGGGGCTGGACGATCCTCGCGTGGTCGGCCTGACGGCCACGCTGCCCGACCCGGAGACGCCCGAGGAACACGAGAACTACGAGGCACTGCTCGGCGACGTCGACGTGCAGGTGCCGACGCCGGCGGTGGTCAAGGAGGGCGAGCTGGCCCCGTACCGCGACCTCGCCTGGTTCGTCGAGCCCACCGACGCCGAACGGGCCTGGCTCGACGACGTCCAGGGCGCCTTCGAGGACGCGCTGGCCGACATCACCGGCGAGTCCCGGTTCCGCCGCTGGCTCGTGGACGCGCTCGGCGCCGACGACCCCGACCGGTGGACGCGGCTGCTGCGCGAGGACCCCGTCTGGTCCCTGGCGGGCATGCGGGTCCTGCACGCCCTCGGGCTGCCGGTGGGCGAGGACCTGCCGGTCCCGGCGGAGGCCGAGGAACCGCCGACCGCCACCGACCGGGCCGAGGTCGTCACCCGGTACGGCCTGCAGGAGCTCAAGACCAGCCCGGACACCGCGGACCACGAGCGGCTGGAGCGCCTGCGGGGCGTACTGGCGCCCTTCGGCCTCGTGCTGACCGAGCGGGGCCTGCGGCAGGGACGGAGCCCGGGCGACCTCGTCCTTGCCTACTCCGAGGCCAAGCAGGACGCGACCGTGGAGATCCTCACGCGCGAGCACGCCGCCCTGGGGGCACGCCTGCGTGCGATCGTGGTGACCGACTTCGAGCGTGCGGGCCGCCGGATCCGCTCGGCCGGGGCTGCGCTGCCGGCCGACGCGGGCAGCGCGCGCCACACCTTCCGGACCCTGCTGGCCGACCCGGACCTGCGGACGCTGGACCCGGTGCTGGTGACCGGATCGACCCTCTGGGTGGACGCCGACATCGCCGATGCCGTCGCCGCCCGGTTCGACGCCCGACTGGCTGACCTGGGCGTGGCGGCCCGCTGCGAGGTGACCCGCTTCGACGGGTGGCGCGGCGCCGAGGTCGCCGGGCGCGGCGCCGGCTGGTCGTCACGCGTGTACGTGCAACTGGTGACCGAGGCGCTCGAGGACGGCCTGACCCAGTGCCTCGTCGGCACGCGCGGGCTGCTGGGCGAGGGATGGGACGCATTGTCGCTGAACACGCTCGTGGACCTGACCAGCGTCACCACGTCGCAGTCGGTCCAGCAGCTGCGTGGCCGCAGCATCCGGCTGGACCCCGGCTGGCCCGAAAAGGTCGCGCACAACTGGGACGTCGTCTGCGTGGCGACGAGCTTCGACCGCGGCGACCAGGACCTCCGCCGGTTCCGCGCACGCCACGGGCACCTGTGGGGTGTCGCGCCGGTCAGCCGGACCCGGCAGCTGCTCACCGAGGCCGTCGCGGGAGCCATCGCCATGGACGCCGGCCAGCCGGTCGAGGACACGGTCGTCCCCGAGTCGCACGGCGAGGTGGTCCGCGGCGTGGCACACGTCGACCCGACGCTCGCGAGCCAACTCGTGTGGCAGGACTGGACCGAGGCCTCCTACCACGCCGCCACGCGCCGCAGCGCCCGGGCGATCGGCGATCGGCTCGACAGCCTCGCACTGTGGGGCGTCGGCGAGCCCTACGGCAACGACGACCGGTGGGTCACGCGCCTCGAGACCAGCCAGCTGGACGTGCGGACCGCCCACACGATCAGCGACACGCTCGCCCGCCTCGTCCGTGCGCTGCGCACGTCGCTGCTCGGCGGTGCGCTGTTCACGGCATGGCTCGTCGTCCGGCTGCTGTGGGGCGTCGAGGGCCGCGGCTGGCTGGCCGCGGGCGTGGGCCTGCTCGTCGGGTTCGTCTGGACCGTCGCGAGGAACGCCCGGCCGGCGGCGCGCGTGCTGCGCGAGCTCGTGGCGGGCCAGCCGCACGACGCGATCGTCGCCGACGTCGCACACGCCGTCCTCGAGGGGCTGCGCGACGCCGGGCTCGTCAGCGCGTACCTCCTGCCCGAGCACGTGCGCGTCGCCCAGCAGTCCGACGGCACGCTGGAGGTCCTGCTCGAACACGCCCCGGCGGAGGACGCGCAGGTCTTCGTCGAGGCCGTCGGCCAGGTGCTCGGCCCCGTGCAGGATCCTCGGTACCTGATCGTGCGCGATGACCGCCGCCTGCCCGAGGCAGGCCTGCGCTGGCTGTGGGTGCCCCTGCGCCGCATCGTGGCGCGCGAGCACGGGCTGGAGCCCGACCACCGCCCGGTTCCGGACGTCCTCGCGGTGAACCGGGACCGCGCCGAGGCGTTCGCGGCGGCGTGGGCACGCCACGTCGGCGGCGGGCAGCTCGTCTACACCCGCAGCGACGAGGGCTGGCCGGTGCTGCTGGAGGCCCGGACGCGCTGGCGACCCGAGGCGAGGGCCTGGGCCTTCGAGCGCTGGCGGTAGGACCGGGGCCGTTCGAGCCACGCCCTACGAGGGTGGAGCGGCCTCGGTGCGGATCGGGGCGTCGGCCATCGTGGCGAAGGTGATCGCCCCGGCGGCCTCCAGCACGTCGGCGGCGGTCAGGCCCCCGGCGTAGCCCAGCACCACCATGCCCGCGGCCACGGCGCCGGCCACCCCGGAGGGGCTGTCCTCGACGACGAGGCAGCGCTCGGGCGGCACGCCCATGGTCGCGGCGGCGTGCAGGAACAGGTCCGGCGCCGGCTTGCCGCGGGCCACATCGCGGGCGCTGAAGATCCGGCCGGCGAAGCGGTCCCACAGGCCGGTCAGGCCGAGGGTGGCCCGCATCTTCTCGTGCGATCCGTTCGACGCCACGCACGTGGCGATCCCGGCGGCCTCGACGCGGTCCAGCACCTCCTCCACGCCCTCGACGACCTCCAGTTCGCGTTCGAAGCGTGCCAGCACCTCGACCGTGGACCGCTCGTCGAACTCGCGGGCGCGCTCGGGGCCGATGTGTGCCTCCACCTCGGCCAGGGCCGCCTCGTCCGACGTGCCGACGAAGCGGCGGGCGACCTCCTCCGGCGTGATCGGCCACCCCAGCTCGGTCAGCAGGCGTGCCTCGACCTCGACGGCCAGTCGCTCGCTGTCGACCAGTACGCCGTCGCAGTCGAAGATCACCAGTTCCGGTCGCACCGTGGTCCTCCGGGGGTCCGCGCGGACGGTACCCAGCGCCAGTAGCGTCCCGGTCCGGACGATGGAAAGGGCCCCTCGTGACGACGTGGTCGGTGCGGTCCGAGGTCGGCCACCTCGACGCGGTCCTGCTGCACCGCCCCGGCCTCGAGCTGCAGCGGATCACCCCGGCGAACATGGACGAGCTGCTCTTCGACGAGCTGCTCTGGGTCGACCACGCCCAGGCCGAGCACGACGCCTTCGCCGACCTGCTGCGCGCCAACGGCACGGAGGTGCTGTACCTCGAGGACCTGCTGGCGGAGCTGCTCGACGACCAGCCCCTGCGGGACGAGGTGGTGGCGCGGCACGCCAGCGACCGCGCGTGCGGGCCGTCCGCCGGGCCGCTCGTGCGGGCGTGGCTGCGGGACCTGCCGACCGGCGAGCTCGTCCAGCACCTCGTCGGCGGGGTCAGCCTCGACGAGGTCCCCGTGGCCGGCGGGCTCGTGGCCGCCGTCGCGGAGCCCAGCGCGATGCTGCTGGACCCGCTGCCCAACACCGTCTTCATGCGCGACTCGTCGGCGTGGGTCGGCGAGGG
>CAZDIF010000087.1:3660-8148 GCA_964505365.1 uncultured Actinomycetota bacterium | reverse complement strand
GTTCTAGGGTCGGCCGCACGCCGAGGACGAGGTGCCATGGGGCTGTTCTCCGCCGTCGGGTTCCTGCCCGTGGTGCTGGTCCTCGTGGGCATCGCCGTCGCCGTGGGCGTCTGGGTCTGGTCGCTCCGGCGCCTGCAGGCCATGGAGGCCGCCTACCGCCGCGTGTGCCGTGACCACGGCCTCAGACCCACCGACCAGCCGCTCGGCATGACGGACGGGTGGCTCTCGCAGCTCGAGCTGCTGCCGCGCGGCGACCGCGACTGCTCGGCGGTGTGGGGGATGGAGGGCGAGGTCGAGCTCGACCTCGGCGGCACGCCGGTCACCGCGTCGTGCGCGGCGTTCGAGTGGTGGTGGGAGGACCGCCAGACCTCCAGCTCCGGCAGCGGCGGGTCGCGCACCACCTGGCATCGGCGCGCCGCCGTGGTCGCGGCGGTGCGGCTCCCCGCGCCGTGGCTGATGCCCCGGGTCCGACTGCAGCGCGAGGGGCTGTTCGCGCGCCTGGGCATCGGCGGTCGTGGTGACTTCCAGGTCGAGTCCGAGGAGTTCAACAAGCGCTACGACGTGCGGGTCCGGGACCGCCAGCGTGCGATCCGGCTGTTCGACGCGGACTTCCAGCAGCAGTTGTTGGGCCGGTTCGACGGCTCCTCGTTCGAGCTCGCCGGCGACCTCGCCCTGGTCGTGGTGGACACCGACGAGGGCCGGCTGAAGGTCTCCGGCTTCGGGACCGGAGCCCGCCGCGGTGGCACGACTGGCCTGGCCGGCCTGTTCGACCGGTCCGGCGACCGCGTCGGGACCGACCTCACCGTCATCCAGGCGCTGCCCGGCGCGCGACACCGGGCCGTCGCACTGCTCGAGGCCATGCCCGCCGCCTGGTGGCGGGCGGTCGAGGCAGGCCCACCATGACTCCGGCATGGCTCGCACTGGCCGTCGTCGTCGCCCTCGCCCTCGGCGTGGTCGTCTCGTACAACCGGTTCGTCGCCCAGCGGGCCGGCGTGGAGTCGTCCTGGTCCGGCGTCGACGTGCAGCTGCAGCGCCGCCACGACCTCGTCCCGAACCTGGTCGAGACGGTGCGGGGCTACGCCGCCCACGAGCGCGACGTCCTCGAACGGGTCACCCGGGCGCGTGCAGCCGCCGTGGCCGCCGACCGCGACCCCGCCGTCGGCCCGGGGGAGCAGGCCCGGCACGAGGAGGCGCTCACCGGCGCGGCCCACGGCCTGCTCGCGGTCGCCGAGGGCTATCCGGACCTGCGGGCCTCGACGCACTTCCTGCAACTGCAGGCCCAGCTGACCGAGGCCGAGGACCGCATCGCCGCGGCACGCCGCCTCTACAACATCGAGGTCCGCGGTCTCAACCGGCGCGTCGAGGCGTTCCCGTCCAACCTGATCGCCTCGGCGTTCGGGTTCACCCGCGCCGAGTACTTCGAGACCAGTGACCCGTCGGTGGCGGCAATGCCAGAGGTCGAGATCTAGGCGGCGTCCGGACCGTCAGCGCCAGCGGAAGCGGCCCTCGGTCTGCGGACGGCGGCCCTTCAGCTGCTGGACGGCGTTGATGCCGGCACCGAGCACCGCGAGGCCCGTGATCCCGAGGAGGATCAGCCCCAGCTGGTCGTGCTGGGTCTCGGGCAGGCCGATCTTGCCGTCACCGTCGCCGTTGGGCGCCGACTCGGTGGCCACGGCAGGACCCGCGGCCAGCGTGAACACGGTGGCCATGGCGGCGAGCAGCAGCAGGGTGGTGCGCAGTCGGGTGTTCATGGCGCGGGATCGTAGCGCCGGGCGCCCCATCGGCCCACATTTCGGCCGGTGCTGCGAACCGGTAGGGGCGGCCGTAGGCTGCAGCACCGCCGGACGAGTCGAGGGCGGTCAGGCGCGTGAGCATCGGTATCGGTGACAGCCTCCGTGAGGCCCGGGAGGCGCAGGGTCGCAGCCAGCAGGAGGCGGCCCAGGCCCTGCGTGTCCGCTCCGACTACGTGGAGGCGCTCGAGGCCGAGCAGTTCCAGGTCTTCGGCGCCGACACGTACGCCCGCGGGCACCTGCGCAACTACGCCAACCTCCTCGGCCTCGACCCCCAGCCGCTGCTGGACACCTACGACCGGTACGTGCGCACCGAGGACCAGACGGCCCACCACTTCGCCGACGCGCCGATCGCGATGTCGACCCGCGAGCCCCTGCCGCGCTGGGTGTCGGTCCTCGGCGGGACCATCGTGGTGCTGCTGGCCATCGCCCTGATCGGCATGCTGGGCAGCAACGCGCCCGACTCCGCGAGCCCGTCGCTGGACGACGGCGTGACCGCCACGGGCAGCGAGACGCCGTCGGGCGCCACGCCCACCGAGACCACCGAGCCCACGCCCACCCCGACCCCCACGCCGACCTACGACGGCGTCGAGATGCTGCTGATCGTCGAGTCCGACTGCTGGATGGAGATCACGGTCGACGGCCAGGCGCACCAGCGCAGCGGCACGGTGATCGCCGCCGGCGAGACTCTCGAGCTGCGCGCCGACCAGGTCGTCGAGCTGACGCTCGGCAACGCCGGCGGTGTGCTCGTCGAGGTCAACGGCCAGTCCTACGGCCGTCCCGGCGGCAACGGCGAGGTCGTCCGCGGGCTGCGCTACGGACCCGACGGCCCGATGGAGGGCGACGGGGAGGCGTGACGCCGCCGGCGTCGCCCCCGGGCCCGCGCAGCTCGTGACCCGTACCATCCGCCTGCCACCGCCGGATCCCGGAGGTCCCGTCGTGCCCGCCACCTCGCCCCGCGTCGCGATCGTGACGCTCGGCTGTGGACGCAACGAGGTCGACTCGGACCAGCTCGCCGGGCTGTTCGCCCGCGACGGCGTGCAGGTGGTCGACGAGGCCGTCGACGCGGACGTCGTGCTGGTCAACACGTGCACGTTCATCGCCCCCGCGAAGCAGGAGTCGGTCGACACGGTGCTGGCGGCCTGCGACCTCAAGGACACCGGTGCGCGAGGCGTGGTCGTGGTCGGCTGCATGGCCCAGCGCTACCCGCAGGAGCTCGCCGACTCGATCCCCGAGGCGGACGCGGTCGTGGGGTTCGCCGGCTACCCGGCGCTGCCCGGCCTCGTCGGCGACATCCTGCACGGCCGGCCCCACGAACGGGTCATCGGCATCGACGAGGACTCGACCCCCGCCCCCGCGCGGCGCGGCCTGCCGCTGGTCAGCGTGGGCGCGGGCGCGACCACGACGACCACGCCGGCGCCGACGACGCCCGACGCACCGTGGGTCGCCCAGGTGCCCGAGGCCACCGGCCCCGTCGAGGCAGCGGGGCTGGCACCCCAGGACGACCTCGACCGCATCCCCGCCACGGGGCCGCGGTTCCCGGTCCGGCAGCTGGCCCGGCCCGGGTCGCCGTGGGCCTACCTCAAGATCGCCTCCGGCTGCGACCGGCTGTGCACCTTCTGCGCGATCCCGTCGTTCCGGGGGCGCTTCCGGTCCCGGCCGCTGGACGAGATCCTCGGCGAGGCGGCGTGGCTGACCTCGCAGGGGGTGCGCGAGCTGGTGCTCGTCAGCGAGAACACGACCTCGTGGGGCAAGGACCTGCCCGGCGTTCCCGGCCGTCCCGGCCGTCCCGGCGGCCGCGAGCTGCAGGCGGTGCTGCTGGACGAGCTGGCGCAGGTCGACGGCGTGGAGCGGATCCGCCTGATGTACCTGCAGCCGGCCGAGCTGCGGCCCGCGCTGATCGAGGCGATCGCCGACAACCCGGTGGTCGCCCCCTACTTCGACCTGTCGCTGCAGCACGTGTCCGAGCCGGTGCTGACCCGCATGGCCCGGTCCGGATCGCCCGAACGCTTCGGCGCGCTCGTCGACCGCATCCGCGAGTTGGCACCCGACGCCGCGTTCCGGTCCAACTTCATCCTCGGCTTCCCCGGCGAGACCGAGGCCGACGTCGCCGCCCTCGAGGCGTTCCTCGACGCCCACGAGCTGGACTGGGTCGGGCTGTTCCCGTTCAGCCGCGAGGACGGCACGCCGTCCGACGACCTGCCCGACCAGGTCGATCCCGACGAGGCCCGCGCCCGCGTCGAGCGGATCGCCTCCGTGCAGGAGCGGGCCGCCGACCGCGCCGCCACCCGCCACGTCGGCCGCCGGGTCGACGTCCTGGTCGAGGAGCACCTGCAGGACGACGGCGGCATCGTGGTCGAGGTCGTCGGCCGCTCGGCGCGCGAGGCACCCGACACCGACGGCGAGGTGCGCCTCGTCACGGCCGGAGGGGCACCGGCGGACGTGCCGGTGGGACGGATGGTGCCGGCCACCATCGCCGCGACCGACGGGGTGGACCTCGTCGCGGAGGTCGACGGCCGGTGACCGCCCACGTGCCCGAGCCGGACCGGCGCCGCGATCGGCGGCGCCCGGACGACGGGCACGACGACGGCCTGCACCTGCTGCCCGATGCCGACGAGATCGAGGCACTCGACGCCGACGCGCTCATCGAGGACGAGCCCCACTGGTTCAACGTCCCCAACGGGCTGACGTTCCTGCG
>CAZDIF010000087.1:0-3560 GCA_964505365.1 uncultured Actinomycetota bacterium | reverse complement strand
GTCGTGGTCATCGTGTTCCGCGAGATCGGCGTCACGCTGCTCCGCGTCGTGATGGTCCGTCGCAACGACGTCGTGATGCCGGCGTCGTGGTGGGGCAAGTCCAAGACGATCTCGCAGGTGGTGGCGGTGGCCCTGTTCCTCATGCCCGGGGTCCCCGCCTGGCTGCAGGACCAGGTGCTGTACGCGGCCATCGCGCTGACCCTGTGGTCCGGGATCGACTACGCGTTCCGGGCCGGCCGGCTGTCACGGGAGGCGTGATGCGCATCGGCATCTGCTCGGTGGGCTCCGAGCTGCTCACGGGCGACCAGGTCGACTCCAACGCCACGTGGCTCGGTGGCCGCCTCGGGGAGCTCGGCGCGACCACCACGCTGACGATCGCGGTGCGCGACGACCTCGACGAGATGGTGGACGTCCTCCGCCTGCTGCTCGACCGGTGCGACGGCGTGGTGGTCGGCGGGGGCCTCGGCCCGACGCCGGACGACCTCACGCGCGACGCCGTGGCGCTGCTCGCCCGCGTGGACCTGGAGCACCGCGAGGACCTCGAGCAGCAGATCCGCGCCCGGTTCGAGGCCTACGGCGCACGCATGAGCGCCAACAACCTCCGCCAGGCCCGGGTCCCCGCCGGGGCGGTGGCGTGGCCGCCGGCCGGCACCGCGCCCGGGTTCCGGGTCGACGTCGACGGCCGCCCGGTGTGGGCGCTGCCGGGCGTGCCGTGGGAGCTGCAGCGGCTGTTCGACGAGCACGTCGCCCCGGACGTGCTGGCCCACACCGGCGGGCAGGCGCGCGTGACCCGCGTCGTGCACGTCGCGGGCATGGGGGAGTCGTCGGTCTCCGACGCACTGGCCGACGTCGAGGCCCGCGCCCACGCCGCCGGCGTCGACATGGCCTACCTCGCCACGCGGGCCGAGGTGCAGGTGAAGCTGTCGGCCACCGGGGCGTCGCGCGACGAGGCGTGGGCCAACGGGCAGGACTGGGTCGACGAGGTCGTCGAGGTGCTCGGGGTCGCCGTGTCCGGCACCGACGCCAACACGATCGAGCAGGCGGTCCACGACCTGCTCCGGTCCGCCGAGGCGACCGTCGCCGCCGCCGAGTCCGCCACCGCCGGGATCGTGTGCTCCCGGCTGGCGGAGGTGCCCGGGTCCTCGGCGACGTTCCGGGGCGGGGCGGTGGTCTACGCGACCGAGACCAAGCACGACGTCGTGGGCATCGAGCCGGGCCTGCTGGACAAGCACCCGGCCGTGTCCCGCGAGGTCACCGAGGCGCTGGCCCGGCGCATCCGCGAGCTCTACCGCAGCGACTACGGCGTGGCGACGACCGCCGCGGCCGGCCCGACGCCGCAGGACGGCGTGCCCGTGGGGACGTGCGTCTGGGCCGTGTGCGGCCCGGACGGCCACGTCGACGTCCACGAGCGGGTGATCCCGGGGGACCGCGACGCGGTGCGCAACCGGCTGGCCACCGCGGTGCTGGAGACGCTGCGCCGTCGCCTGCTGGCCGACCGCTCCTGATGCGCCTGTTCGTCGCCCTGCCGGTCGCCGAGGACGCCCGTGCCCGGATCGCCGACGCGGTGGGGCCGTGGCGGTCGGACGACCGGCTGGCCTGGACCCGTCCCGAGGGCTGGCACCTGACGGTGGCGTTCCTCGGCGAGGTCGCCGCCGAGGCCCTCGACGAGGTGGTGGCGGCGGTGCGGGTCGGCGCCCGGGACGCGGACACGGCCGGCCCGGTGTCGCTGGCGACCGGCCGGACCACGACGCTCGGTCGGGGCGCACTCGCGCTGTCGGTCCACGACGATCCGGACGGCGTGGTGGAGGCGCTGGGTGCGAGCATCCAGGCGGCGCTCGTGGACGCCGAGCTGCCGGTCACGCGCCGTGCCGTCCGCCCGCACGTGACCCTCGGGCGGGCACGTCGACGACGCCCCGTCCCGCGCGACCTCGTCGACGCCGTGGCCGTGCCGTCCGTCGCGTGGACCGCCGAGGCCGTCCACGTGGTCCAGTCCGTCCTCGGCAGCGGGCCGGCCACCTACGAGGTCCGGGCCACCGTCGGCCTGCCGGATCGGTAGCGTCGTGGGGTCACGCCGACCGGGAGCCAACGCCGTGAGCAGACGGACGACACCACCCTTCCGCGCCGACCACGTGGGCTCGTTCCTGCGGCCGCAACACCTCATGGACGCCCGGGCCGCCCGCGACGCCGGCGAGCTGTCGGCCGAGCAGCTGCGCGAGGTCGAGGACGAGGCCATCCGGGAGGTCGTCCGCCGCCAGGAGGACGTCGGCCTGTCCGCCGCCACCGACGGGGAGTTCCGGCGGATGTTCTTCCACGTCGACTTCCTCGAGCAGCTCGAGGGCGTCGAGGTGAAGGAGGGTGACTTCCTCGCGCGCTTCCGCCGGGATTCCGGCGAGGAGGTCAGCTTCCGTCCACCGACGATGCGCGTGACCGCACCGATCCGGCACACCCGGTCGATCCAGGGCCCCGACTTCGACTTCCTCGCATCGACCACGACGGTGGTGCCGAAGGTGTCGATCCCGTCGCCGTCCATGCTGCACTTCCGCGGGGGCCGCAAGGGGATCAGCGAGGACGTCTACCCGGACCTCAACGACTTCTGGGACGACCTCACGGCCGCGTACCGGGACGAGGTCGCCGACCTCGCCGAGCGTGGCTGTCGGTACCTGCAGCTCGACGACACCAACCTCGCCTACCTGTGCGACCCGGAGATCCGGTCGTCCACGGAGGCACGCGGTGACGACCCGGACGACCTGACGCGCCGCTACAGCCGGCTCGTCACCGACGCGGTGGGCCAGCGGCCGGACGACATGACCGCCTGCGTCCACCTGTGCCGGGGCAACTTCAAGAGCGCGTGGGTGGCGCAGGGCGGCTACGACCCGGTCGCGGAGATCCTGTTCACGACCATGGACGTGGACGCGTTCTTCCTCGAGTACGACGACGAGCGGTCCGGGGACTTCGCCCCGCTGCGGCACGTGCCCGACGACAAGATGGTGGTGCTGGGACTGATGAGCTCGAAGACGGCGGAGCCCGAGCCGGCCGACGAGCTGCTGCGCCGGATCGACGAGGCGGCCGGCTACGTCGACCTCGACCAGTGCGCGCTGAGCCACCAGTGCGGGTTCTCGTCCACCGCGCACGGCAACGAGTTGTCCGAGGACGACCAGTGGCGCAAGCTCGAACGCTGCGTGGAGGTCGCCGAGCGCGTCTGGGGCTGACCGGGCTCAGCCGCCCGTCGCGGTGGCCGGCTCGACGTCCGCGGGAGCATCCGCCTCCGCGGACGCGGCCTCGGTGCCGGGGTCGTCGCCGTTGTCGTCCTTCGTCGGCCGCGGGACGGGGTCCGGCAGCGGCTGGTCGCCGGCCCGGACGGCGGCGAGCAGCTCCCACACCCGGTCGAAGACGCGCATGGCCTGGCGTGCGTCGTACAGCGCCCCGTGGGCCTGGTCCTTGTCGTGGTCCAGGCCCAGTGCCTGGCAGGTCTTGGCGAGGCTGCGCGGGCCCTCCGCACCGGGGGCGATCAGCGGCAGGGCGAGGGTCTCGACGTCGACGAGGTGGTGGTCCCAGGTCGG
>CAZDIF010000086.1:6642-8233 GCA_964505365.1 uncultured Actinomycetota bacterium | reverse complement strand
GGCCTCGACCCGCCACAGGTCGGTCTGGTCGATGCGGATCGGCTGGCCGTCGGGTCGCCGCCACCAGCCGGGGTCCTCGCGCCAGTGCCCGAGCACGGCCAGCACCCGGTAGGTCTGCCCTCGCCACCGGAACGACACCGGCGTGGCCTCGTCGACCGCGACCGCGTCCAGCGCCTCGCGGTACCGCTTCGTCATCCTCGTCCTCCTCACCGAACCCGAACATGTGTTCGATCCTGTGACCGTACGACGACGGGACGACACACGGCAAGCGGGAGTGCGCGGGGCGGTCCCCCGCGTCCGGCAGGGCTCCTACTCCGCCGCCTCGGAGGGCTCCGGGACCACCCCGGCCCGCTGCCGCAGCGTCTGGGCGGCGCGCGCCGCCACCTCCCCGACGGGCATGTCCTGCGCGACCCGCCCGTTCCAGGTGCCGAGCAGGGCCGTGGTCAGCTCCTCGGCGAACGGCGCCAGCGCATCGGCAGCCGCCGGGTGGTCGGCGAGGACGTCCTCGCGGACCTGGGCGGCGACGACGAACGCCGGGAAGACCTCCAGCGGGTCGGCCAGCAGCCGCAGGCCCGCCGCCCACGCCTCGCCGTCGGTGGCCGACCCCAGGCCCACGAAGCACTGGCCCGACGCGACCGCGCGGACGGCCTCGGTCGGCCCCATCGCCGTCAGCACCCGGTCGGCGATCGCGATCGAGTATCCGGAGGTGGCGAGCGCCTCCCAGCCGTCCGGGCGCACCGCGAAGTCGGGATCGACGCACACGCGGGCGTCCGGTCGCTCGGCGAGCCGGCTGGCCAGCTGCGTGATCGAGTACACGTCGGCGTCCCGGGACGGGAAGCCCCGGATGAACAGCCCGAAGGTCGCGTCCGCGGGCGGCCCCTCGACGCCGGCCTCGAGGTCGAACGCCGGGCGGATCCACTCGATCCCGTTCGAGGCGTCCACGGCCGCGACGCGGGCGAACGAGGTGCGCGGATCGCCGGGCGGGTTCGGCAGGCCCAGGACCTCCAGCCACGTCTGGCCGGTGTAGCCGGGCAGCACGTCGACGTCGCCGACCTCGAGCGCCTGCCGGGCGGCCTGCCCGTCGGCGCGTTCGACGAGCTCGGGGACGAACCCCTCCGCGGCCAGGAGCTCGGCGAGCACGGCGGACAGCAGCAGCGACTCGGCCTCCGGCCCCACGCCGACCCGGATCCGGGGCCCGGTGGGCGTCGGCTCCGCCGCCCCGCCGAACGGCACGCACGCGCTCAGCACGAGCACGGCCGCGAGCAGCAGGCGGCCCGCAGTGGCGGCGGCAGCGGGAGGGCGGTTCACACCACGGCAGGGTACGGCGGTGCCGACGGAAGCCACCCGGGTCGCCGGTACCCTCCCCGGCCCCGACGCCCGCCCCGAGGTCCTTCGTGCGCCGTGCCATCGCGCTCGCCGTCGCGGCCGTCGCCGTGGCCGCCTGCGGCACGAGCGCCGGCGCCGGCGACCCGCTCGCCGAGGCGCTGTGTCGGGCCACGGAGGCCCAGGACGCGACGACGGCCGTCGAGGTGTGGGAGGCGGACGTCCACACGCCGCTGCACGAGCTGGCCGACGCGGTCGGCGAGGTCGA
>CAZDIF010000086.1:0-6542 GCA_964505365.1 uncultured Actinomycetota bacterium | reverse complement strand
CCGGACGCGGCCGCCACCGGTGGCCAGGGCGAGCTCGTCGCCATCGTGGCCTCGTTCGACCTCGCCGTCGGCGAGGACCAGCGCCTGCTCGTCGGCCTGCACGGCCAGGACCGGCAGCTGGTCGGCGGCGGCCAGGTCGACGTCCGGGTCGCCCACCTCGGCGAGGACGAGGCCACCGACCAGCAGGTGACACTGTCGGACCCGTCGACCGCCGAGTTCCTGCCGGTCCCCGGCAAGGAGCCGGACATCGACGGCGGCCCGCAGTGGATCGAGGGCTCCGGTGCCGGGGTCTACGAGACCGAGGTCGACCTCGACAAGCCCGGCTTCTGGGGCCTGCACGTGACCGCGACCGTCGACGGTCAGGAGCGCGTGGCCACGGCCCGGTTCCAGGTCGGCGAGGAACACAAGGTGCCCGCCGTCGGCGACCCGGCCCCCGCGACCGACAACCCGACGATCGACAGCGGGGACGTCGAGCCCGTCACCCTCGACTCACGCGCCCAGAACGGCGGCGAGATCCCCGACCCGCAGCTCCACGACACGGCCATCGCCGACGCCCTGGACGCCGGGCGGCCGATGGTCGTGATCGTGTCGACGCCGGTCTACTGCGTGTCGCAGTTCTGCGGCCCGATCACCGAGACCGTCGCCGACCTCGCCGGCCAGTACGGCGACCGGGCCGAGTTCGTCCACCTCGAGGTGTGGGAGAACTTCCAGGACCAGGTCCTCAACCCCGCCGCCGAGGAGTGGATCTTCGACCCGGAGACCGGCGGCAACGAGCCCTGGGTCTTCCTCGTGGACGCGGACGGCACGATCGCGGCGCGGTGGGACAACGTGCTGGACGCCGACGAGCTCACCACGATGCTGGAGGAACTCCCCGCCGAATGACCTAGTGCCGGCCCAGGGCCCGCCGCAGGGCCCAGGTCGGCACCGACGGGTCGGCCGCGTCGGTGACGCACGTGCCGACGGCGACCCGCCGGGCGCCGGCGCCCAGGACCTCGCCGACCCGGTCGAGGTCGATCCCGCCGGCCGCGAACCACGGCGTCGGGGCGTGCCGGGCGGCGTGCGCGACCACGTCGAGCCCCACGCCGGGAACCGGACCGGCCTCCCCCGCTGCACCCGCGTACACGGGGCCGACGACGAGGTAGTCGACGTCCTCGTCCGCGGCAGCCGCGAGCTGCTCGGCGGTGTGCACGGTGCGCCCGACCAGCAGGTCCGGGCCCGCGACGCGGCGGGCGTGGTCCGGGTGGACGTCCTCCTGCCCGACCTGGGTGCCGTCGGCATCGACGTCCCGCGCCAGGCCCGGCAGGTCGTTCAGCACGAACAGCGCGCCGTGGGCGTCCGCGACCCGTCGGAACACGGCCGCGGCGCGCCGCAGGGCCGCCTCGGTGGCGGTCTTGTCGCGCAGCACCAGCACGTCCGCGCTGGCCCCGCAGCAGGCCGTCAGCAGCGCCTCGAGGTCGCCGCGGTCGTCGCGCGTGTCGACCACCACCGCCAGCCGGGCGTCCACCAGCCGCGCCTGCCGGCGGGCGCCGACCTCGGAGACGACCGGCAGCTCACGCGTCATGGACCCGTGCCTCCTCGACCGGTGCCGGTTCCCGGGGCTGGTCCTCGCGGGGCCGCGGTCGACCGGTGACCTGCGGCGGCAGCAGGCCGACGTCGCGGCCGGCCAGCCGCTCGCCGCGGTCCCCCGCTCGCAGCATCCCCATGAGCGCGGACCCACCGACGACGACGACCTCGACGAGGAACATCCCGAGCAGGGCCGCGCCGATCCACCCGCCGAGGTCCGCGAGGCGCACGCCGTCGCCGACGACGCCGGCCACGACCCACCCCACGACGGCCACGGCCCCCAGCACGAGCGCCGAGGCCCGCAGCCGCCGGGCCGCACGGGGGAAGTCGACGATCGGGCCGGTCACAGCGACGGGTCCGCCAGGTCGATGCGCATGGTCTGCAGCACGCGCCGCAGCTCGGCCTCGACGGCGTCGATCGAGGCCTCCAGGCGGACGTCGTGAGCGGGGTAGACGTCGTGGAACGACAGCTCGCCGGTGCCGAGCGTCCAGCCCCGCGCCGCGAGCAGGTCGCCGAGCGCCGCGGACCACGTCAGCACGACGTGGTCGTGGTAGTCGTGCAGCGTGAAGGTCACGTACGAGTTGAGGTCGAGCGTCCACAGGCGGCCACCCCGGCGGCTGGTCCCGGACAGGCGGAACCCGAGCTCCTCCAGGTGGTCCTCGAACGACGCCGTGTCCGGCGAGGGGCCAGGGCTCACGGTGACGGTGCCTTTCGCGTCGACGCACGGAAGGGTACGGGGCAGGGTCGTCGGCGACCGCCGGTCCGGCCCGTAGACTCGCGCCCCATGAGCACCCGCATCGTCCTGGCCGCCCTCCTCGCCGCGCTGCTGGCCGCCTGCAGCGGCGGCGATGGTGGCGACTCCACCGAGGTGCTCCAGGACAACCTCGCGGCCCAGGAGGAGGCCCTCGCGGCCCTGCGGACCCGGGTCAGCGAGCTGGCCGACCAGGTCGAGACCGTCCAGGCGACCGACCCCATGACCGGGCTCTCGGACGTGGCCGACCGGCTCGACTCGCTACAGGAGCGGCTGGGGTCGGTCGAGGAGGACCTCGCGACCCAGATCAGCGACGCCGACGACACCGCGGCGGCGACGTCCACCCAGCTGCAGGAGCTCACCGAGGAGCTGTCCGGGCTGCGCGGCGACCTCGACGAGCTGGCCGGCAACCTCGACCAGTCCCTGGCCGACCTGCGCCAGCGCATCGCCGACCTCGAACAGCGCATGGGACAGCACGAGGAATCGAACCACCCGAACCCCAGCTGAAGGACCGGCTGGCCGGACGGGGCAGGGTGCACGGACTCGCCGGCACGCGTCCGTACCATCGCCGCGTGCCCGACACCACCTCCGCCCCCGTGCTCGACAGCCGCTACCGCCTGCTCGCGCAGCTGGCGGTCGGCGGCACGTCCACCGTGCACCTGGCCGAGGACCTCGTCCTCAACCGCACGGTCGCCGTGAAGGTCCTGCACCCGCACCTGGCGGCGGACGAGGCCGTGCTGGACCGGTTCCGGCGGGAGGCCACGGCCGCGGCCAGCCTGTCCCACCCGCACGTGGTCACCCTCTTCGACGTCGTGCCGGAGGGTGCCTACCTCGTCATGGAGCACGTCGACGGGCCCAGCCTGCGCGACGTGCTGCGGCTGCGCGGCCGACTGCGACCGCAGGAGGCCCTGGCGCTGGTGGGCCCGGTCGCGGCCGGGCTGTCCGCGGCCCACGCCGCCAGCCTGGTCCACCGCGACGTCAAGCCCGAGAACGTGCTGCTCGGGTCGAACGGGCGCGTCAAGATCGCCGACTTCGGGCTCGCCCGCGAGGCGGCCAGCGCCTCCACGACCTTCGGGCCGGACGTGTTCGCCGGCTCGCCGCAGTACACGGCGCCCGAGGCCGTGCGTGGCGAGGCGCTGGACGCCCGGTCCGACGTGTACGCGCTCGGGGTCGTGCTGTACGAGTGCCTCACCGGCCACGCCCCGTTCCGCGAGGACACCCCCTTCGCGACCGCCATGCGGCACACCACCGACCGGGTCCCGCGGCCGTCCGACGCCGTGTCCGGGATCTCCCGGGAGCTGGACGAGGTCGTGCGCCGGGCGACCGCCCCCGACCCCGACGACCGCTACCACGACGGCGCCGAGTTCGCCGAGGCCCTGCATGCGGCCGTGCCTGACGGGCCCGCCACCGTCGACCTGCGGGACGGCTCCCGCGACACGGTGGTGCTGCCGGTCGACACCTCCGCCACCGTCGTCACCAACCGCGCGGCGCCGTCGCGGCGCCGACGGCTCGGCGCGGCGCTGCGACGTCGCTGGTGGGTGCTCGCCCTCGGGCTCGTCGTGCTGCTGGCGGGGGGCGCCTGGCTGACCTGGGACCAGGTCCTCGCACCGGTCACCGAGGTCCCGGCCGACCTCGTCGGTGCCCCGTCCGCCGCGGCCCAGCAGCGGCTCGACGCGGCCGGGTTCGTCCCCGAGGTGGCCGATGAGCGCCGCAACAGCCTCGAGGTGCCCGTCGACCACGTGATCGAGGTGTCACCGTCGGATGCGGCCCGCCGCGGCAGCACCGTGACGCTCGTGCTCTCCGCGGGCCCGCGCCAGGTCGAGGTCCCCGGGGTCGTCGGCAACGAGGAGCAGCCGGCCCTCGAGGAGCTCGCGGACGCGGGCCTCGAGCACACGGTCGAGCGCCGCCACCACGAGAACGTCCCCGCCGGTCGGGTGATCGCGACGACGCCGGACGCCGGCGAGGTCGTCGACGAGGCCAGCACGGTCACGGTCGTGGTCAGCAAGGGCCGCGAGCCGATCCCGGTGCCGGACGTGCTGCGCATGGCCGAGGGCGACGCCCGCCGCACGCTCGAGGATGCCGGGCTCGTGCCCGAGGTCGTCGGCAGCGAGTACAACGACGACGTTCCCGCGGGCCAGGTCCTGCGCCAGTCCGTCGGCCCCGACGACGGGCCGCTCTACCGCGGCGACACGGTCGAGCTGACGATCTCCGACGGCCCCGAGCCGTTCGCCCTGCCGGACGTGCAGGGCCAGAGCGAGCAGGACGCCGTGTCACGCCTCGAGGGCCTCGGCCTCGACGTGCAGGTGCGCTACCAGGACTCGTTCTTCGGGTTCGGCCGCGGCCTCGTCGGCAACCAGTCGCCCGAGCCGGGCACGATGGTGGTGCCGGGCGACACCGTGTCGCTGGTCGTCGGCCGCTGACTCAGCGGGCGGCGAAGGCGTCGCGCTCGCGCTGGTTGGACGGCCACCCGATGTAGCGGACCTCGGCGAACGCCCCCGGGCCGCCCACCGACTCGGTGACCGTCCACCGGGCCCGGTCGAGGAGGACCGGCTCGGGCAGCCGGACGGCCTGCGCCTCGTCGCTCCTCAGCAGGGTCGTGTCGGCGCGGAGGGTGCCGAGGTCCAGCAGGACACGGGTCGGGGACCCACGGTCCGCACCCCCGGCGACGAGCTCGACGCGGACCACCCAGACGGGCTGGTCGAAGCTGTGCACCAGCTGCGGCTCGGCGTCGTCCTCGGCGGGCACCCACGCGGTCTCGCGGTCGCCATCGACGCTCCTGGCCGGTGCCGTGTCGGCACCGGACTCGGGCGAGGTCGCACCGGCCGAGTCGGGCTCGAGCTCGCGGGCCTCCTCGGGGTGGGCGGACGGCTCGAACGCGACCGGGTCGGGGCCCCGGAACGGTCCGACGGCGAACGCGAGGCCGATGCCGGTGCCGAGGAGGAGGCCCACCACGACGATCGCGGCCACCACCCCGCGACGCGGACGCCGGCGCGTGCCCCCCGGCGGTGACGGCGGGACCGGGGCCGGCGACCGGACGGTCGTGACGTCCTCGTCCGGCTCGGCGACCAGGGCGCCGTCGGGGTCGAGGACGCTGCCGCACCGGCCGCAGCGACGTCGGCGGGCGGCGTTGCCCGCACCGCACTGCGGGCAGGCCACCAGCTCGACCGACGACGACGGCGGCGGCACGCCCACCGTCATGCGGGGGTCGGTGTCCTCGTCGCCGGCGCGCGACGCGGGCTCGGGGCCCACGTCGGCACCGCACGACGGGCAGACGCGCGACGACGGCGGGACCGGGGCGTCGCATCGGGAACAGGTGGCCACGCGGTGCGCTCGTCGTCGGGGCGTCGCCAGCATAGGGACAGCGCTCGCCCCCGCACGGATGTGCGCACCTCGCCGTCCCGTGTTACGGTCCCGCACATGTTCGCACGGCGCGCGTTTGCCTATGACTGGTACTTCGGCTTTTCGGAGCCGGGGCGCGCCGTCGTGGACTGACAACCCACCCACAGATCACTGCGAGCCCCGGGACGATGCCCCGGGGCTCTCGTGTGAGTGACGGCCCCGGACCCGGACCGGGGAGGTGACGATGCCAATGGAGGACACAGCCATGGTGGTCGTGATGCGACACACCGCGACCGACGACGACATCACGAAGGTGGTGGACGCGGTCGGCGAGGTCGGCGGCGACGCCTTCGTGTCGCGCGGTCGACACCAGACGATCGTCGGGCTCGTCGGCGACCTCGCGCAGTTCTCGGAGCTGCCACTGCACGCCTTCCCCGGCGTCGAGGACGTCATCCGGGTCAGCAAGCCGTACAAGCTGGTCTCGATCGAGACCCACCCGCGGCCGTCGACGGTCTACGTCGGGGACGTGCCCATCGGTCGGGACACGTTCACGCTGATCGCCGGCCCGTGCGCCGTCGAGACGGCCGAGCAGACCGAGGCCGCCTGTCGCATGGCGAAGGAGGCCGGCGCCCTGATCCTGCGCGGCGGCGCGTTCAAGCCGCGCACCTCGCCGTACAGCTTCCGCGGGCTCGGAGCGGAGGCGCTCGAGATCCTCGCCGAGGCGCGCGAGGAGACAGGTCTGCCCGTGGTCACCGAGCTCCTCGACCCCCGCCACATCGAGCTCGTGGCCGCGACGGCCGACGTCATCCAGATCGGCGCGCGCAACATGCAGAACTTCCCGCTGCTGTCGGAGGTCGGCCGAGCGGACACGCCGGTGCTGCTCAAGCGC
>CAZDIF010000085.1:0-8320 GCA_964505365.1 uncultured Actinomycetota bacterium | reverse complement strand
CGTCGTGTCTGTCGGCCGGACGCGACGGCGGGCCTGGGGCCGGACCGTCGCGTCCCGTCCACCCTGACGGACCGGGCCGTCCGTGTCGTCAATCTCGGAGATTGATCTTTGTGCCACCCCGCCGACGCGCGCGGCCTCTACCAGGCCCTCCTCCACGGCCCGCTGACCTGCCTCGATGCGGTCGGACGCCCCGAGCTTGTCGAGCACGTGGTGCACGTGCGTCTTGACCGTGTCGACCGTGATGGACAGTCGCTGAGCGATCTCCGCGTTGGTCAGTCGGTGCGCGACCAACTGCAGGATCTCCAGCTCGCGGGGGGTCAGCCCGTAGGAAGCGTGCTCACTCGACGTGTGCCGGGTGGCCGTGGTCCGCTCCGGCGGGTGACGAGGGGCCGAGACCGCGACCACGATTCGCCGATCCGTGGCGTGGGCCTCGTCCAGCGACCCACCCACCGGCCTCAGGATTGCGGCGAGCACGTCCACGTCCACCGCACAGGCCCGGTGCCAGCCGACGGCGTCGGTCGCACAGATCGCCAGGCGGGCCTCCCTGCGGTGCACGTGCAGGTCGACGTCCACCGCCGTCGGGGCCCCAGCGTGGTCCGGCCGCCGTGCGTGCTCCTGCCGGACTGCGGCCAGCATCTCGCGGACCACCCGGTAGAGCGCCCGCTCGACTGCCAGCGGCAGGCGAATGTGGCGGCGGCTGGTGTGAACGGCCACCACCAGGTCCGGGACGTCGGCCAGCACGTCTCGCATCCGCAGGAGCGTGCTGGGCAGGTCGCGGGCCACCGTCGGCCCCAGTTCGGTCGCGGCCAGTCGCAGCTCCTCCTCCAGCGAACCGATCCGTTCGTGCTGGTCGCGGAGCAGGGCCCGACGCTCCAGCGCGGTGCCACCGATGGAGGCCAGCGTCTCGGCGCACGTGCGAGCGCCGTCGTCCAGCCCGTCACCTCGCCGCAGCCCGACGAGCACTGCTCCGGCGGGTACCCCGTCGGCCAGCAGGGGCAACAGCACGAACTGTTCGACCGGCGGCTTGCCGTCGGCGTCGGCCAGGAGTGCCGTCAGCCAAGGATCCGGTCCCAGCTCGCACGCCCGTGCCACCCCCGCGCCCCAGCCACGCGCCACCGGCTCGACGATCCGGTTTGGTACGTCGGCCAGCGGCATGGCCTCCGGCAGGGGCCAGTCGCCAGCGATCGCCAGGGGCCGCAGCCATCCGTCGCGATCCAGGAAGCCGACTGCGGCCACCTCGGCCTGCAGGAGGTCCCGCATCGACGAGGCCAGGCGCTCGGCGATCATGGCCCGGTCCAGCGGTGGGGCCAGCGTCGCCGTGGCCTCGGACAGGCACGCCCCCAGGCGTGCCCGTTCGCGGGCGGCCTCGTACAGCGTGGCGTTGCGGATCGAGACACCCGCCACCTCGGCGAGTGACTCCAGCAGGGCCACCTCGGTCGGGTCGAAGCCGTCGCAGGGTGAGTAGTCGACCGCCAGTAGCCCGCGCGGGTTGCCGTCGGCGAACAGTGGCACGAGCACCATGCTGGCCAGTCCGAACCGGTCCACCCAGTCGTCGGGCACAAGGTCGCAGTCGTGCGCGTCGGGGACCTGGATCGCCCGGGCGTGGGAGAACGCGGTCCGCTGCTGGCCGTCCAGAGCCAGGGTCGGGTACTGGCGGAAGGCCCGCAGCAAGGTCGGGTCGTCGGTGCGCGCCGCCGACACGGCCGGCTCGAGTCGCAGGCGGCCGTCGGGGTGGTCGTCGGTCGGCTGGCACAGCAGGACACTTGCCCGCCGGGCAGCCGTGTTCGCGAGGATCTCGCGGGTGAGCAGGTCGAGCACGTCGGCCAGCGCGAGCGGCGAGTTGAGTGCGATCGCGGCACGGCGCAGCACGCCGGCGACCCGGTCGACCGTGGTCGTCGGAGCTCCCTGTGGCGCTGGTGCTGTGGTCTGCACGGACCACCTCCCTCACCATGTGGTACGTGCACGTCCCCGCCGACTTACGGTCGATCCCAAGACTTTTTCGTCGAGGTGACCCGAGGAGGGCGGCTCGGGACCGCACACACGTGCGCGCTCTGCGGGGCGGCGGCAGGGATCCGGCCCGGCGGCGACGAATGTGTCGGTGAAGCGGATCCACATCGGGAGAGGGGATCCATGGCCGCGCACGTCGCCGCCGGGGCAACCGGCCGCACGTCGCCGCACGCCGGCGACGACCTCACGCACCTGTCCGCGCCCGAGCTGGTAGCCCGGTACCAGCAGGGCGACCGGCATGCCCTGATGGAGCTCGTGCCCCGCATGCGCGAGTCCGTGATCGGCCACATCGCCCACCGCCTCAGCGACCCCAGCGAGGTCGAGGACCTCGCCCACGACGTGCTGGCCCACGCGCTGGCCCACCTGGAGGCCGTCGACCCCGACCGGGGCCTGTGGCCGTGGCTGATGGCCATGGCCAACAACCGGATCATCGACCACCACCGCCAGTACGACACCGCCAACACCCGGGTCGACGACGTCCGCGTGGCAGAGACCCTGGTCCCGTCGACCCGGGCCCGGGCCGAGGACGCATTCGAGACCGTGGAGCTCCGCGAGCAGCGGCGGACCCTGTTCCGGATGCTGCGCCACCTCGCCCCGCGCCAGCGGGCCGCGCTGGTGCTACACGCCGTGCACGGCTGGAACGCCGACCAGATCGCCGAACTGCTCGGCACGAACCGCAACAACGTGCACCAGCTGCTGGCCCGGGCCCGCGGGCGTGCCCGCCGGGAGTACCTCTCACTGACCGGCGGCCACCGGCCGTGGGCGGTCGTGCCATGGCCGCTGCTGTGGGCCCGCGACCGCATCCGCCGGGCCCTGCAGCGCAGCCGCGATGTCGTCACCGAGTGGCAGGGCGCCCTGCCCGCCGCCGGAGAGTCGGTGACCACGGCGGCCAGCATGGCCGTCGCCGTCGCCGTCGTGGCCAGCGTCTCAGTGATCAGTGGTGGGCCCGACGCGGCGGACGCGGCGGAGCCGCCACAACGGGCCGCGGTCAGTCACACGGCCGAGGTGGCCTGGACGTCTGAGCCCGTGACCATCCTGGGAACGACCGGGGAGGACCGGCCGTCATCGACGGACGTACTGCCACGGGCCGATGACACGCCGTCACGGGCCCACGTTCCGTCGCCGTCCGACCCGGAGTCGGGTGACCTGCTCGATGAGCCCGGGCCGACGGTGCAGTCGCCTCAGACGAATCTCGAGACGGGGGAAAGCGAACGGTACGACGACGGCAGGACCCTCGACGCCGAGATCGCGCTCGCCCCGGACGAGGACGAGGACGCCGGTGGCGCGTCCCTGGACAAGAACTGCTCCACGGCCTCTGGCCCCGTGGTCTGCGACACGGTGGATGCCACCGAGGGTGACTCGGCGTTCGAACGCACCGAGGACAAGGCCACCGAGGCCGAGGAGATCACGGTGTCCACCGACGACACATCCCAGACCGTGGATGAGTCAGAGGACGATGCGGACGACTGGGACCTGCTCACGGACGACAACTGCGGCCTCGACGATGCCGTGGAAACGGTCTGCGAGTCGGCGGAGGACCCGGCTGACGCGAGCTAGCTCAGCGTTCGGCCGGCTCCGGGAGGTGGACGCCGACGCCAACGCCGGTGCCGATCGGTGGAGTCTCCACGTCCACGCTCGTCCCTTCACCCCAGGGTGTGCCCAGCACACAGTGATCCGGCCCGATGACGTAGGTGTCCGGACCGCCGAGCAGCCAGTAGTAGACGCTGACCTCCACACAGGCACCGGATTCCATCGACGGCGTTTCCTGTTCCGGACCGGGCGACTGCCCGGCGGCAAGGCAGAGCCCGACCAGCACACCGATGACCGGCAGCCAAGGGCGCGGTGACGTCCGCATGAGCGTTCCCTCCATCCCCGTGCCCGTCCAGTCTGGCGAAGTTTCGACCGGAGCGCATCAATCTCGAAGATTGATCTTTCTGCCACGTCCCGCTGCAACTTTCTCTTTCGACCGTAAGTCGACGGGGAGGTGCACGTACCACAGGGTGAGGCAGCCGAGGCGTGCTGCCCCGTCGAGCCACCCGGGAGGACTGGCATGAGGACGCGCAACGCAATCGTCGGCGGCATCGCCGTGGCCATGATCGTGGCTGCACCCGCCACCGCGAACCGGCCACAGGAGGCCAAGAGCACCGACAAGGACACCGTCACCCACGAGTGCGACGGCGGGGAGGTGGCCCTGACCGGCGATCTCGTGCTGTGGCCGCCGAACCACAAGTACTCCGACTACGACATCGTCGCCACCGCCGACGACGAGGACGACAACGTCGAACTGGCGACCCAGGCCACCCACGACGAGTTCGACGAGAACGGCGACGAGATCAACGGCGCCGGCAACACCAGCGACGACGCCAGCCCGGCCATGGCCATGGACATGGGCACGGGCAGCGCCATGACCGAGCACGACCTGCGGTCGGAGCGCTCGGGCCGCGGCGACGGCCGGACGTACACCGTCAGCTATGAGGCCCAGTTCGGCGACGGTGAGCCGTGCATGGGCGAGTTCGCCATCGAGGTGCCCCACGACATGCGCTCGGACAACGCCCCACCGAAGAAGGACCAGACCAGCTGAGGACCTTCCTCCCCTTCCTGATCGCCGGTGCGGCGCTGGGCCTCGTCGCCTGCGCCGCACCGGTGACGCCCACCTCCCCCACGCCCGCACCGTCGCTGGGCGTGGCCGCCTCACCCCTGCCTGCCGACGAACAGCCGACGGGCCAGCCCTCATCGACGTCGTCCGGCACTGCCCCACCGACCCCGGGGTCCAGCGTGAACGAGGCAGGCACCGATGGGTCCGGGGCCGGTTCCGCGGAACCGGCCGCCACAATCCCCGCGGACGCCGGCGGCCAGCCGTCACCGACGGCCGGCAGCGGGCAACGGACCTCGCGTCCGGAGGCGACGCCCACCACCTCGCCCGAGTGGCGGGCGATCGGTGGCGTGTCGGACCGGGACGGCGACCACGGGGTCCAGGGTCCGGGCCACGCCGACCTCGTCGAGGTCGCGTTCGCCGACGACGGGCAGCGGCTGCGGGTCCGGGTCGACCTCGCCGCCGACGTGCCGGCACGGATGGAGGACGGCGAGGTGGTCGGGCTCGGCGTCGACCTGCTGCGGGACTCGGACGGCGAGAGCCGCTACCAGCTGTTCGCCGACGGTGGCTCGGACGGGTGGCGGGCCTGGCTGCAGACCCCCGACGGGTTCGTGCCCTACCCGGGAACGTTCGCAATCGGCGGCCGGCGGGTGGAGTTCACCGTGCCGTGGTCGGCGATCGGCGACCCCGCCGGCGGCCCGGCCCGGGTGTTCCTCGACTGGTCGGGCCCCGGCATCGGCGGTGTCACCCGGGCCGCCTCCGAGGACCGCGCCCCCGACGACGGCGACCTCACCTTCACCCGGTGACTGGAGCATGCTACAGTATGCTCATGTCCAAGGATCGTCGTCTGCAGGTGCTCGTGGAATCCGAGCAGTACCGGCGGCTTGCCGACGCGGCGGCCAGCCGCGGCGTCAGTGTGGCCACCGTGGTCCGTGAGGCCGTCGACCACTACCTCGACGCCGGACCCGACGACGTCCGCGACGCCGTCGACCGGGTGCTCGCCGCCGACGCCATGGACGTCCCGGAACCCGAGGACCTGCGGGCCGAACTCGACGACCTGCGAGGACGCAGGGCGTGATCGTCCTCGACACGACCGTGCTGGTGTACGCCGTCGGTGCGGACCATCCGCTCCGCCGGCCCGCACAGTCCCTGCTGCGGTCCGTTGGCGACGGAACCGTCAGAGCAACGACCACGGTGGAAGTCCTGCAGGAGTTCGCCCATGTCCGAGCACGCCGGAGGGGCCGTCAGGATGCCGCAGCGCTCACCCGCGACCTCGCCACCGCGCTTGCCCCGCTCACGGTCGTGACCCCTGACGACCTCGACGCGGGACTGGGCCTGTTCCGCGACCACGAGGGCCTCGGGGCCTTCGACGCCGTGCTGCTCGCCGCGACCCTCCGCCATGGGGCACGGCTGGTGTCAGCGGACCGGGCGATCGTCGCGGCCGCCGGGGCACGCGGTCTCGACCTCGCGGCATCCGACCTGCAGACACGCGTCATGCGCTGACGTGGGGCCCATATGGGTGTCACGCGGCTCACCCAGCGGGGAGCGGGGCGACGACCTGGAGGCGCTGGCCGTGCGGGCGGATCTCGGTGACGTGCAGCGAGCCCTCGATGCCGGCCAGCTCGCGACGGATCGCCAGCAGGTCCTGCCCGGTGACCGGCCGGTCGTGGCGTGCGGCCGGGCTGGCGCCGTCGTCGACGACCGTCAGCTCCACCTGCCGCGGGGACCGGCACAGGTGGACCCGGACGACGTCGCAGTGGCCGTGCCGCCACGCGCCCGTCAGTGCCTCCCAGGCCACCCGGTACAGGGCCCGATCGACCGGCGGGTGGACGCCATCGGGTTCCTCGTCGTCGACCTCCACCAGCACGTCCATGGCGGAGGCGGCGGCGACGTCCTCGCCGAGCTCCCGCAGCGCCACCGGCAGGTCGCGCTCCTCGTCCGGCCAGTGCTGCAGCAGCCGGGCCGCCTGCTCGAACTGGAAGGCGCCGCCGTCGGCGAGGCGGGCCAGCTCGGCCGCACGGCGGCGCCACGGGTGGTCGGGCGGGGCCTGGTCGGCCATCGCCCCGGCCCGGCGGTGCATCACCTCCAGCAGGCGGGCGACGTTGGCGTGCAGCTCGTCGGTGACCCGCTGGCGCTCGGCGGCCTGCTCGCGCTCCTGCGTCGCGCGGGTGCGCGAGCGGGCCTGGTCGATCGCCAGCCCCGCCAGCGCCGAGATGCCGGCCAACCTCGCCACCTCGTCGTCGGAGAACGCCCGGCACCGCTGGTAGTCGGCCACCAGCAGTCCGCACGGGCGGCCGTGGGCGTGCAGCAGCGACACGACCGCGCTCTGCACGTCGAACCGGTGGACCCAGGAGGCGGGCAGCACCGGGCTGCGCGCGGCGTCCGGGATCGCGACCGGCGTCCCGTCGGCCAGCAGGCCCCGCTGGTCCGCGTCGAGCTCGACCGCCGGCATGTCGCGGAAGGCCTGCCACAGGTCGGGGTCGGCGTGCGGGCCCAGCGACACCGCGGGGTCGAAGCGCCCGTCCTGCTCGACGAACAGGGTCGCCCGCCGCGCCGCGGAGATCTGCAGCGTTGCCTCCGCCAGCGTGTGCAGGACCGCCGGCAGGTCCAGGGTCGAGTTGAGCGCCGACGCCGCGCGGCTGAGGACCGCGTCGAACGAGACGGCGCGGGTCGAGGCGCGAGGCGATCTGACGTCCATGTCACTATGTGGTACGTGCACGTGCCCGCCGACTTACGGTCGGATCCGAAATTTCTTCGGATCGGCGTCGGATCAGTCGGGGAGCTGGCCCGTCTCGAGCAGCTGCTCGAACGCGTCCTCGTCCAGCACCGGGACACCGAGGGACTCGGCCTTGTCCAGCTTGGAGCCGGGCGACTCGCCCACGACCAGGGCCGCCGTCCTGCCCGACACGCTGCCGGTGGCCTTGCCGCCCCGTTCCTCGATGGCGGCCTTGGCCTCGTCCCGGGTGAAGCGTTCGAGCGAGCCGGTGACCACGAACGTCATGCCGGCCAGCGGAAGGTCGGCGTCGTCGGCCTCGTCGGGGGCCACCGGTTCGGGCAGGTCGGTGTCGGTGCGCACGCCGAGCGAGACGAGGTCGTCGACCAGCTCGGCGTTGCGGGGCGTGGCGAACCACGACTCGACCGCCTCGGCGATGACCGGGCCGATGCCGTCGATGGCGGCGATGTCGTCGGCGGTGGCCGACCGGATCCCGTCCAGCGTGCGCAGGTGCCGGACCAGCAGCTTGGCGACGGTCGGGCCGAGGTGGCGGATGTTCAGGGCGACCAGCAGGCGCTCGAGCGGCTTCTGGCGGGCTGCCTCGATGCCGTCGAGGAGGTTGTCGACGGACTTCTCGCCCCAGCCGTCGAGCGCCAGCAGCTCGTCGCGGTGGTCGGGGAGGCGGAACACGTCGGCGAGGTTGGTGATGAGGCCGAGGTCGAGGAACAGCCGGACGGACTTCTCCCCCAGCCCCTCGATGTCGAGGGCGCCGCGGGAGGCGAGGTGGGTCAGGGACTCGAACAGGCGGTTGGGGCAGTCGACGTTCTCGCAGACGTGGTGGGCCTCGCCCTCGGGGCGGTGCAGCGGCTGGCCGCAGAACGGGCAGTCCTTCGGCATGTGCCACGGTTCGGCGTCGTCGGGGCGCTCCGACAGGACGGGGCCGACCACCTCGGGGATGACGTCGCCGGCGCGGCGGCCGACCACGGGGGCGCCGACCCGGACGTCCT
>CAZDIF010000084.1:2032-8424 GCA_964505365.1 uncultured Actinomycetota bacterium | reverse complement strand
CCCGCACGACCGCCAGTCCGTCCGTGGTCGTGTGCACGCCGGTCGGGGTCAGGCCGGCGTCCCGCAGCCACCGTTCGTAGGCCTGGCGACCGTGCAGCCCGCCCGACGACGTGCGCAACGCCAGGCCCAGCGCGTACAGGGCCCGGGCCGGGTCCTCGCGGATCCCGTCGGGCAGGGCGTCCACGACCGCCACCTCCCCGCCCGGCGCCAGGGCCCCGGCGAGCCCGCCGAGCAGCTGCTGCACCCGGCCCCCGTCGAACAGGTGGCAGAGGTTGGCCACGAGCACAAGGTCGAATGGCCCGCCCGCGTCCGCCGGCAAACCGGCCGCCAGGACGTCGGCGGCGATCACCGTCACGCGGTCGGCCTGTCCCGCGTCCGCGACCGCCTGGCGGGTGACCTCGACCACGCCCGGCAGGTCGACGGCGACGACACGAACGGTCGGATCACGGCGGACGATCGCCAGGCTCCACGGGGCCGCGCCGGCCCCGACGTCCAGCACGTGCAGGCCCGGCCGCGCCAGCAGCCGGGCCACCTCCTCGGCCGCGGCGGCGAAGGTGTCCCCCAGTACGCCGACCAGCGCCGGGTAGAACGCGGTGGCGCCGTCTGGCTCGTCCACGTGGTCGGGCAGGGGCCCACCCCGCAACGCACCGGCCAGCTCGACCCACCGTCGGCGCGCCCGCAGCGCCACGGGCACGGACGGGTCCACCGACAGCTGGTCCTCGTCTGCCGTGACCACCCCCAGCGCCACCAGCGCGTCGAGCAGCCGGGCGGTCAGGCGCCGGTCCAGCCCGAGCACGTCGGCCACGGCCGTCGGCTCGGCGAGCCCGTCCCGCAACCGGTCGAGGATCCCGGTGGCGACCGCGGCGTCCACGGCGGCCCCGGCGGCAACCGCCTCGTCCGCGGCCACGGCCGGATGTGGATGCGCGCGTGTCATCCGACGTCCCCGGCGTCGTGGACCTCCACGACACCGCGCGTGCCGTCGACGGTGACCTGCTGGCCGTCCCGGAACCGGCGGGTCGCGTCGCCGGTGTTCAGCACGGCGGGGATGCCGTGCTCGCGGGCCACGATCGCCGCGTGCGCCAGCGTGCCACCACCGTCGGTGACGACCGCCCCGGCCAGGCCGAACAGCACCGACCAGGCGGGGGTGGTCACCGGGGCCACCAGCACGTCGCCCGGACGCAGCCGGTGGAAGTCCGCTTCGCCGCGAATGACCCGGACGGCGCCGGTGTACCGGCCGGGCGAGCCCGGCGCCCCGCCGATCCCGTCGCTGGTCTCGGCCGCGGTCGGGGCGTACTCGTGGCCCATGAACCACAGCAGCGCCCCGTTGGTCCGCCGTCCGGCCCCCGGGAGGTGGCGGGGGTCCGGCATCGGGGCCGGCTCTGGTCCGTGGAACGGCGGGCCCGGGTGGGCGGCCACCCACGCCTGCTCGGCTCGCCGGCGCGTGGCCACCTCGCCCAGTGCCCGCCCCCGGTCCCCCAGCCCCGCGCGCAACTCGTCGATCTGCAGGTACGCGACGTCGTCGGGACGCCGCAGCTGCCCCCGTGCCGCCAGCCGGCGACCGACCTCCAATGCCGCCCGCCGGATCAGGCCACAGGGCAGGTTGTCGGTCCAGAACACGTTGTCCTCGCGGAGCCCGTAGACCGCCTCGGCGCGGGCGAGGGCGTCCTCGAACCGGCGGCGGGCGGCCGGCGACGCGTCCTGCAGGGCGGCGCGGGCGCGCCGACGGGCCTCGTCGCGGCGTGCCGCCAGCTCACCGGCGAGGTCGCGGTCCTCGGCCATGACGGCGTCGTGCAGCAGGGCGGCGGCCAGTTGGGGGCGCTCGGCCAGCGTCGGGCCGCCCGGGTCGTAGTTGAGCGACCGGTGGCCGTACCGCTCGACGTGGTCGTCGAACGCCGCCGCGAGCCCGGGTGCCTCCTGCCGCAGGCGCGCCACCAGCTCGGCCGGGGTCCCGTCGAACCCGGCCATCGCCGGGTGCGCACGGACCTCGGCGCCGAGCCGGGCCAGGTCCCGGGCCGGCTCGCTGGAGGTCTCGGACCGACCGGCCAGCAGGTCCAGGGTCTGCATGGTGGACCAGCCCAGCAGCTGCTCGCAGGCCTGCGCCAGCTCGTGCACGCCGACGGCGTAGGGGATGAACAGGCGGAAGTGGACCACCTGGCCGTGCTCCAGCAGCGCCAGCAGCTCGTCGAGGTGGGCGGCCAGCTCGACGTCGTCCAGTTCCGCGAGGTCGACCCGCCGCAGCCGGTCGGTGGCCGTCCGGAACTCCTCGCGCCACTGCTGCTCCCAGTGGCCCGGGGCGTCGTCGAGCAGCCCGGACCGAACGGCGCGCTCGGCGGCCTTCATGCGCGCCCGCAGCGGCGGCACCACCCGGGCCAGCAGTCCCATCACCAGCGGTGGTGGTGGCGGGCCATCCTTGCCACCGACCGGCTTCGGCTGGCCGTAGATCTCGCCGCCGAGCGAGACGTTGTGCATCCCCTCGATCAGCAGCCCGTAGTCGGCGGCCATCCGGGTGATGCCGGCGTCCAGGGCCGGCAGGAAGGTCGAGGCGCCGAGCGGCGTCATGAGCTCCGCGTAGTGGGTGGCGTCCTTCGTCCACGTCCCGGGCCCCGGCAGGTCGAGGTCGGGCTCCACCGGCAGGGCGGTGATCGAGCGGGACTGCAGCAGCACCAGTTCGTCGCCGCCAAGCGCCCATTCGACGTCCTGCGGGGCGCCGAGTTCCGCCTCCAGCCGTTCGGCGAGCGCGGCCACCTCGCGGGCCTGGTCAGGGGTGATCGCGTCCTCGGGCGTCACCTGCCGCTCGGCGACACCGTCGCGGACCACCCACTCGTCCGGGGTGGCCGCGCCCGACACCAGTCGGTCACCGAGCCCGCGCACGGCCGACACCAGCGTCTCGTGACGGTCGCCGGTGACCGGGTTGGCGCTGAACGCCACCCCGGCCGCATCCGCCGGGACCTGGCGCTGGACCAGGACCGCCATCGGGGCGGAGTCGCCGCCGTAGGCCCGGACCCGCTCGGTCTCCGCCGATGCGAGGCAGGTCCGCACCGCCGCGCACAGCGCGTCGCCGTCGTCGACCCCGAGGACCGTCTCGTACTGCCCCGCGTACGACGCGCCGCCCAGGTCCTCGGCGACCCCGGACGACCGCACCGCCACCGGGCCCCCGCCCAGCCGGCCAGCGCGTCAACGAGGCGGCGGCGCAACGGCTCGTCGACGTCCTCGCCGCCCACCCGCGCGCACACGTCCGTGGGCACCACGACCCCGTCCGGGACGGCGTGCCCAGCCGCACGCAGCCGCGCCAGGGTGGCGGCCTTGTGCCCGGCCACGGCCGGTTCGGTGGCTCGCGGGTCGTCCAGCGACGGCAGCTCGTCCACCGTCGTCTCCTCGTCGGTCCGGCTCGGCCCGGTGGTGTCCATGGTCTGCCCCTCCAGCGCTCCCGTCCATTTCTGACACGAAGTCTGTATCGAATACGCGCACCTTGTCAAGACTGCTACGCTGGGTGGTGCCGACGAGGAGGTGACCGGCGTGGCCGAGCAACCCGCGACCCGCGCCTACCACAGTCCCCTGCGCGACCGGCGGGCCGCCGAGACGCGGGCGCTCGTGCTCGAAGCGCTCGCCGAGTTGGTCACCGAGCGCGGCACCACCGAGTTCTCGGTGCAGGAGGTCGCCGACCGTGCGGACGTGTCGCTGCGCACGGTCTACCGCTACTACCCCAACCGCCAGGCCCTGCTCGACGGGCTCACGGAACTGATCGACGAACGCATGGACGACCTGCGCTCCGACGAGGAGGTCGGCTGGCAGGACCTCGGCCAGCGTCGCCTCGAGGGGCTGCTGGCGGCCCTGCCGGCCGTGTTCGAACGGCTCGACGAACTCGAGCCGCTGTCGTCCGCGATGGCCCTGCTGGCCTCCGGCGGCAGCCGTCGCGCCCGGTCCCACGACGAGCGGACCGACACGTTCCGCCGTTCGCTGGCCGACGACCTCGCCAGCCTGCCGGCCGACGACCAGGACACCACGTTCGCCGTCGTCCGACACCTGGCCAGCGCCACCACCTGGTACGTCCTGCGCGAGGAGTTCGGCCTGTCCGGGCGGGAGGCCGGCGAGGCCGTGGCTCGAGCCGTCGCTGCCATCCTCGGGCGTCCGGACCTCGCCCGGGGCCCGGAGGGTTGACGGTTCAGCCCGACAGGTCGCCGACATCGTCCGGGAAGAGCGTGCTGGCGGCGAGGCGGTCCAGCACGTCGCGCCAGTGCGGTTCATGGGCGACCAGCTCGCGGAAGCGGGCCCGGGCGTCGTCCTCGACGCCGGCGGTGAACATCGACACGGCCGCCCAGAACTGCAGCTCCGGCACGTCCGGGGCCAGGTCGACGGCGTCGCCATAGGCGGACACGGCCGCCGCCACCTGCCCGGCGGCGACCAGCTCGTCGGCCTCCTCCAACCGGTCGTAGGCACGCCGCAGTCCGAGCAGTCGCCGCAGCTCGATGAGCGGGGTCGCGTGGTCGTCGACGTGCAGCTGCGTGCGCTGCTGCTGGGACACCGGCGCCGACCGCGCGCCAGCCACCGTGACCAGGGCGGCCGACTGCTGCCCCCGCAGGTCCCCGCCGGCGGCCTGGGCGGCGTCGAGCGCGGCCAGCAGCCGGTCCTGCAGGTCTCCCGTGCCGCCCGTGAAGGCCTGCACCATGGCGGGCACGACGTCGTCGGTGGCGAGGATGTTGCCCTGCACGGCCAGCCCCTCGCCGACGTGGTGCGCCGCGACGGGGATGCAGCCCTCGCCGGTGTGCGAGGCCGAGGACCCGTCGGCACCCACGATCCCGATCTGGCGGCTCGCGAACGCATCGTCCTGACCGGCCAGCGTGTCGAGCACCTCCCGGGCAGTGGCGCCCTCGCCCAGCAGGGCCAGCCCGCGGGGTCCCGCCTCCAGCAGTGGCAGGGACTGGGTCGCCACCGCACCCACGCCCGCCTCGACCCACGGGACGATCGACCCGACCGAGAACGCGTGCGAGTGCACGGCCACCCCGAGTGCGCCGGTGTCCGGGTCCCGGGCCACGATCGAGAACGTCATTCGCGCACCGTAGGTCATTCCGGGACATCCCTGAGGACCCGGCGGGCGGTGTCGGGGATCGTGTGAGCTGTCACCGATCCCACGAGGTCAGTCGTGAACACGCATCCGGACCCGAACGCGTCCGACGCACCCCCGCCGCCCCCGCCGGACGCCGGCCGGCGGTTCCGGGAGCCCACGCAGCCGCCCGCGCCGCCGCACCGGCCGACGACGGCCCGCCCGTCACGCCCGTGGCGTGAACGCCTCCCCGAGGTCGTCGCCACCATCGGCGCGGCGCTCGTCATCCTGGCCATCGCCGGCTTCACCTCCTCGACCTGGGAGGTGCTGGACGAGTACGCCAAGGCCCTGGTGCTGGGTACCGCCGCGGCCGGCCTGACCGTTGCCGGACTGTGGGCGGAGCAGTCCCACCGTCGCACCTTCACCGCGCTGGTGCCGCTGGTGTGGGCGACCGCCACCGCCACGCTGGTCGGCGCGGTCCACCTCGCCGCCGCGGCCACGATGCCCGAGGCCACGCGGATCGCCATCGCCCTGGCCGGGATCGCCGGTGTCGCCCACGCCGCCGCCCTGTGGTCCCGCCGCCGCGATGCGCTCCTGCTGCAGCTTGCCACCGTCGCCTCCGCCGTGTACGCCGCCGGGCCGATCGGGACCGCGCTGGCGGACCGCTACGAGCCGAGCCTGCTGCCCGAACTGGTCCGGCCGCTCGCCGGGATCCTCGACCCGTCGGTGGAGACCGACGCCTTCGCCATCGTCGCCGCCGCCCACCTCGTCATCGCCGTGGCCTGGATGGTGCTGGGCCGGTCGCTGCCGAGCCGTGCCGCCCACGCCGCCCGCATCGGCGGGTCCGCCCTGGTCGGCTACGCCGCGCTGGAGTTCAACGTGCTGGCCAACCCCATGGGCCCGGTCGTCGCCCTGCTGATCGTGCTGGGGTACCTGGTCGCCGGGATCGTCCTGGACGACGTGTTCCTCATGGTCGTGGGGACCATCGGTGCGCTGGCATCCGGCGTCAAGGTGATCTGGTCGCTGTTCTCCGGCGAGGTCGCCGTCACGCTGACCGTCTTCGCCGCCGGACTGGCGATGCTGGCGTGGGCCTATCGGGCCGCGCAGCACCGCGACGGCGACCGGCAGGCTGGGCGTGACGAGGTGGCGGCCTGATGGCCGGCCTGCTGCGGCACCCAGTCGCCCGCCTCGTCGGCGCCACCGCGGTCGTCGGGTCGCTGGCCGACTGGGTGCTGTTCGCCACCCTCGTGGTCACCGTCGACCGTCTGGTCGGCGGTGGCACGTGGGCGACGGCGATCGTGCTGCTGGTCCGGATCGTCCCCGGCGTCCTGCTCGCCCCGATCGCCGCCCG
>CAZDIF010000084.1:0-1932 GCA_964505365.1 uncultured Actinomycetota bacterium | reverse complement strand
GTCGACCTGGCGGGGATCCTGCTCCGCCACGAGGTCGTGCGCGTCGTCGCCGTCGTCGCGCTCGCCGGCGCGTTCGCGGCCCGGTTCGTGCCGGCGATCCTCCTCGGTCTGCTGGTGCTGGAGTTCGCCGCGGCGATGCAGGCCGCCGCACGCGAATCGGTCATCTCCCGCCACGTGCCTCGCACCCACTTCACGCGCCTGAACACGTTGACGGCCGTCGCGGGCTACGGGCTGCTGCCCGTGGGTCCGCTGGTGGTCGCGGCGACCGGTCCGACCTGGGGCTGGGCCCTGGCCGTCGGCGGCTATGTCGTGCTCGTCGCCACCTACCTCGTGGTCCTCCCACCGGTGCTCGCGCGAGCCCACGGCGCGGACGACCTCGTCAGAAACCCGCGCATGCGCGGGGAAGTCGCAAGGTCGTCGAGCGGCACGCCGACCGAGGCGGAGGCGGACCCCGACACCGCCGACACCACGTGGCGGCGGGTGGTCGTCGCGGCGGCCCTGGGCGTGCTGCCGGCAGTCGCGCTGTTCACGCTGGGACCATCCTTCGCGGGGGCCTGGCAGGGTGATCGCACGGCCACGGGATGGCTGTACGCGGCGGTGCTCGCCGGCGGGGCGATCGGGTTCGTCCTCGCCAACCGTCAGCGGTTCCGCGCCGACCTCGCGATGCTGGTGGCCGCGGCCGGCCTGGCCGTGGCGATGACCGGGTGGTGGGCGCCGGGGCTGGTCCTGCTGGGCGTCGGGGCGGGCGGTGCCTACCTCGACCTGCAGACGCGGCTCCAGCACGCGGCGTCCGATCCCAGCCAGTTCGCCGCCGCGTTCGCCATCCTGAAGGTGACGACCGCCGGAGCGGTGGCCGGAGCGCCGGTGCTGGCGGGCATGGCCTCACTGGACGCCGTCCTCGTCGCCGGGGCGGTGGCCGCCGTGACCGGTGCCGCGGTCGCGGCCGCGGGCACCGGCCGCCTGCTGCGCCTGGGCGTGCGTGGTCTGGTCGAGGTGGCCCTGCGGCTGGCGGTCCGGATCGAGGTGGCGCACGGTGACCGCCGGGTGGCCGGACCGGCCGTGGTGGTGTCCAACCACCCGCACTGGCTCGACGGCGCGGTCGCCCTGCTCACCGACCGGACGCTGCGGCCGATCGCCCGGCGACAGCGCCACCGCGGAGCGCGGCTGGCGATCTGGGCCGCCGACGCGGTGCTGACCGGCGAGGGTGCCCGCTCGGCGTTCACGGGGGCGGCCACGCACCTGCGCGCGGGCGGCCGCGTCTGGCTGGCCCCCGAGGGCGGCGCCCACACCGATCGCACCCTGCGCCGGCCGCGGTCCGGGGCGGTGCGGATGGCCCACCTCGCGGGCGTGCCGGTCCAACCGCTGGCGATCAGCTGGGCGGACGACCACGCGGGCCCGGACCTGCACCGGTGGCGGCCGTGGCGACGCCGGGTCGTGCGTGTCACGTGGGGCGAGCCGGTCGCCACCTCGGGCACGGTCGAGCTCGACAACGCCCGGATGATGGCCGCCCTCGCCGAGGTGGCCGACCTCGCCCCGCCTCCCGCCACGTCGGTGACGCCGGCAGCGTGACCGGCCGCGGCACACTGCCTCCATGAGTTCCGCCCCGCTGACTCCGTCGACCGAGCGCCTGCTCGACACCGCCCTGCGGTTCCTGCGCCGTTTCGGCGTGGTGGCGGCGGTGTGGTCCACGCTGCTGGCCGCCGCCGTGCCCGACCCGGCCTCCGTCGACCAGGTGGTGCTGTGGACCGGCATCGGGCTGCTGTGGGCATGGGCACTTGCCTCGCAGGTGGTGCGCCGGCCGGTCGGCTGGTGGTGGGGGTGGCTGCTGGCCGCCTCGGGCATGGAGCTGCTCGGCCCGCTCGCCGGGACCGGCGGCTGGTCGCTGGTGGGCGGGGCCTCGTTCATCGTGCTGGCGGGCGTCGCCCTGTCGGG
>CAZDIF010000083.1:5145-8427 GCA_964505365.1 uncultured Actinomycetota bacterium | reverse complement strand
GGACGTGATCCTCGGGGCGCTGGCCGAGCTGGTGGCCGACCGCATCCCGGCCGCCAGCCAGGGGACCATGAACAACACGCTCGCCGGGGGCGTGGACCCCCGCACGGGCGGACGCTTCTCGTACTACGAGACGTTGGGCGGCGGCGCGGGCGCGGGGCCGTGGGGTCCGGGGACCTCCGGCGTGCAGGTGCACATGACGAACACCCGCAACACCCCGGTCGAGGCCTTCGAGGTCGCCTACCCGCTGCGGGTCGTCGAGTACCGGCTGCGGGACGGCAGCGGCGGCGATGGCCGCCATCGGGGCGGCGATGGCATCCGCCGGGTGCTGGAGGTCCTGGCCGACGAGTGCACGGTCAGCCTGGTCACCGAACGGCGGGTCCGGGGCCCGTGGGGTCTGGCCGGCGGCGGGGACGGGGCGCCGGGCCGCAACCTGCTGGTGCGCGACGGCGAGGAGCGCGAGCTGCCCGCCAAGGTCACCCTGCGGCTGCGCCGCGGCGACCGACTGGTCGTCGAGACCCCCGGCGGCGGGGGCTGGGGAACGCCATGAACGACGTGGTGGTGGTCGGCGGGGGGATCCTCGGCATGGCGACCGCCCGCCAGGTGCTGGTCGCCCGCCCCGACCTCGACGTCGTGGTGCTGGAGGCCGAGGCCCGCCTCGCGGCGCACCAGTCGTCGCACAACTCCGGGGTGCTGCACGCCGGCGTGTACTACGAGCCGGGGTCGCGCAAGGCCCGGTGGTGCGTCGAGGGCAAGCGGGCGCTGGAGGCCTGGTGCGCCGAGCACGGCGTCGCCGTGCACCGGGTCGGCAAGGTCGTGGTCGCCACGCACGAGGGCGAGCTGGACCACCTCGCCGAGCTCGAGCGCCGCGCCACCGCGAACGGCGTCGAGGGGCTGCGCCGCCTGGACGCCGACGGGCTGGCCGAGGTCGAGCCGCACGTGTCCGGGATCGCGGCGCTGCACTCCCCCGGCACCGCGATCGTGGACTTCGGCGCCGTCACCCGCGGGCTGGCCGACGAGGTCCGGTCCCTCGGCGGGGACGTGCGCGTGCGGACGCCCGTCCGCGACCTGCACATGGGGCCAGATGAGGTCGTGGTCGAGACCGATGGTGCGGCGCTGTCGGCACGGACCGTGGTCACGTGCGCCGGGCTGCAGTCCGACCGCCTGGCCGCGATGACGGGCCACCGCGACGGGCTGTCGGTCGTGCCGTTCCGGGGATCGTGGTCGCTGCTCGGTGGCGAGGCGGCCGCGCTGGTCCGCGGCAACGTGTACCCGGTGCCGGACCCGGCCATGCCGTTCCTGGGCGTGCACCTCACCCCGCGCCCCGACGGCCACGTCTGGGTCGGCCCGAACGCGGTGCTGGCCGGGTCGCGCCACGGCTACCGGCGTGGCGAGCTGGACGCCCGCGACCTCGCCGACACGCTGGGGACCCCGGGGTTCTGGCGGCTGGCCGCCCGTCACGTCCGAGCGGGCGCGAAGGAGCTGTGGCACGACCGGGTCACGGCGGCCCAGCTCGCCGAGGTGCAGCGCTACCTGCCCGCCGTGCGCGAGGGCGACCTGCAGCCGGGGCCGTCCGGCGTCCGCGCCCAGCTGGTCGACTCGGCGGGCCAGCTGGTCGACGACTTCGTCCTCGGCGGCGACCGGCGGGTGGTGCACGTGCGCAACGCCCCCTCCCCCGCCGCGACGGCATCGCTGTCCATCGGGGCGGCGATCCGCGACGCGGTGCTGGACCGCCTCGCGTGAACCGGGGCAGCGGGCCGAGTAGGGTCCGGGCCCGTGTCCCGGCTCGGGGCTGAGCGGGACCGGTCGGCAGGACAGGGGGCGCGGCATGCACCTCGACATCGCATCGCTGGGACGGATCCTGGGCATCTGGGCCCATCCCGACGACGAGGCCTACCTCATGGCGGGCGTCATGGCACTGGCCGCCGACGCAGGCCAGGCCGTCGCCTGTGTCACGGCCACGCTGGGCGACGCCGGCGAGACCGCGGACGAGGCACGCTGGCCCCGCGCGGAGCTGCGCCGGATCCGCCGCGACGAGCTGGCTCGGTCGCTCGCCGTCCTCGGTGTGGACGATCACGCCAACCTCGGCCTGGCGGACGGCGGCCTGGCCGACGTCGACGCCGACGAGCCCGTGGACCAGCTCGTCGCCGTCGTCCAGCGCGTGCGTCCGGACACGATCATCACCTTCGGGCCCGACGGGATGACCGGCCACCCCGACCACCGGACGATCTCGACGTGGGCGGGGCTGGCCCGGAAGCGTGCTGCCCCGGATGCCCGGCTGCTGTGGGCGACCAAGACCGACGTGTGGGCGGACGCCTTCCCCGACGTCAACGGCGAGGTCTTCCCCGACGACGACCTGCCGCCCCGGACGCCGTCCCACGAGGCGTGGTGCCTGGAGCTCGACGACACGCTCCTCGAACGCAAGGTCCGGGCACTGGAAGCCCACGCCAGCCAGACCCTTGGCCTGGTGCAGGCACTGGGCCGGGACCGCTACGCGGAGTGGGTCCGGCTCGAGGCGTTTCGCCCTGCCAGCGACACGGCCGCCGGCTGATCGCCCAGCGGTTCGAGGGCGTCCTGGAACCGCTCGACCGCGGCCGCGAGCTCCCGCGGGTCGAGGTCGGACTGCGCCAGGCAGGTCCCGGGGTCGTCGTGATCGCAGGCGGCCAGCACCTCGCGTTGCTCCGCCACCGAGTCGAGAAGGCCCGCGAGCGCGTCGTGGAACCGGGCCTGCTGTGCCGGTGTCAGCTCCTCGATGGACGGACGTGCCTCGACGATCGGTGCCGTGGCCTGCAGCAGCCGGTCGGCGCGTCGGACCGCCTCGGCCGTGTCCCCGCCGTCGTCGTCGACCTTCAGCCAGGCCGCCACGGCCGACAGGGCCTCCTCCAGCTGTGACTGGTCGACGTCCGCCCCGCCGCAGGCGACGAGGACGACGGCCGCGACCAGGCCAGCGACCATGTGGAGGGGCCGGCCACCGTCGGGGCGAGCGGGGGACGTCATCGGGCGATCTCCGACCGTAGCGACGGCCCGCGGGTGGCCTCACCCGACCGTTCGGGTCTCGGTCGCCGTGCCGCCGGGGCCGGTGACCTCGAGCGTGAACGACGGGGCCGGGTCGCGCGGTGCGCACCAGGTCGTGGTGCCGGTCGGCTCGACCGGCCGGGAGGTGTCGTCGGGGCCCGTGATCGAGGCCTCGTCCGCGTGCTCGGACATCCAGACGAGGTCGAACAACAGCTCGCTCGGCGTCGAGCACTCGCCGACGTGGACCACCTCGAAGTCGTGGATGACGGG
>CAZDIF010000083.1:0-5045 GCA_964505365.1 uncultured Actinomycetota bacterium | reverse complement strand
GCCCGGGCACGCAGGGCGGTCGGTGGGACTGCCAGCGGGACCGCGGCGAACATCGCGGAGGGTGCGCCGACGCGGTCGTGCTCGGCGGCGCAGGTCTCGCAGGCCCGCGCGTGCGCGGTGATCGTGCGGACCGTGGCCGCGTCGAAGGTGGCGGGCGTTGTGGCCAGCTCGCCACGCAGGTCCGGGCACGACGGGTCCGCGTTGCGCCACACCAGCCAGGCGCGGATTGCCGCCTCCATGCGCTTCCGCAGGCGGAACATGGCCTGGTGCGCGGCGTTCGGGGCGATCCCCAGTTCCTCGGCCATCTCGTGTGGTTCGAGCCCGTGGCGCAGGTGCAGGTCGAGCAGGCTGGCGTCCCGTTCGCCGAGGGCCGCGGCCGCGGCCCAGACGAGGTCGCGCTGCTCGGCGCGGGCGTGGGCGGTCTCCGGGGTCTCGTCGTCGGGGCGCTCGAGGTCGCGGTCGTCAGCGGTCGGCACGGCACGCCGCTCCCGCTCGAGCCGGTCCAGTGACCGGTTGCGGGCGATCCGCAGCACCCAGCCGCCGAACGCGGTCGTACGGTCGAGGCGATCCAGCTGCCGCCACGCCGTCAGCAGCGTGTCCTGGGCGACGTCCGCGGCCAGGTCGCGGTCGTGGAGGATTCGCCACGCCACGGCCCAGCACCGATCGAACCAGCGGTCCACGAGCTGCCCGAAGGCATCGCGGTCGCCGCCACGGGCCGCGAGCACCAGGTCGGTGTCGTCGATCATGGGTCCCCATCTCCGTGCCCTGTCCTCCATCATGTCACGTGATCGTCACGGGGGTGCCGAGCGGCAGCAGGTCCGCGAGCCGGGTGATCACGTCGTTGGCGACGCGGAGGCAGCCGTGGGAGGCGGCCTCACCGATGCTCGACGGGACATTCGTGCCGTGGATGCCCACCTGGCCGTCGCCGCCGGCGAACTCGGTCAGCACCTCGGACCGGGCCGACAGGCCCAGCGCGAAGGGGCCGTAGGCGCCGTCGGGGTCCGGGGTCTGCAGCTTGTCGACGACGTAGAAGCGCCCCGTGGGCGTCGGGTGGTCCGCGTTGCCGATGGCGGTCGGTGCGGTCAGCACCTCGTCGCCGGCGTCGAGGACGGTGAGGGTGCGGGCGTCGCGGTCGACCACGACCTCCAGGGAGACCTCCCGGACCTCGACGTCCGAGGCCCGCACCCACCCCGTGGTGCCGTTCGGGCGGACCGGCAGCAGGACCTGGTACCAGCCCGCCGCGGCGCCGTCGCCGACATCGACGACGAGCGCGACCGTGGGTGTGCCGAAGGGGGTGGTGGCCGGCAGGATGCGGTCGGGCTCGTCCGCGCCCGGCGAGGCCATGACGGGCAGTGGGCCGTCGGTGCGAGCCACCAGGGCAGGCTCGTCCGCCGACGTCGGCGTCGGGGTGGGTGAGGGTTCCGCGGGCGCGGTGGCAGCCGGCGTCGGTGTGGCCGTGATCGCGACCGAGGCGTCGCGGACGGCACCGCGGCACCCGGTGGTCACCGTGGCGAGAAGCGCGAGCAGGGCCAGCGCGACGCGCGGCCCCCGGCGGCGTGGACGGTGGTGAGGGATCGGGCTGTGGTGGGTGGCGGACATGGCCGGTGTCTCCTCGTCTCGTGGGCGCGGTCCCGCGCCTCCATCCACCTGACGATCGAGGGCGCCCCGCCTTACAGGCCCGCACGACGAGACGAGGGCCCGCCGTGGCGGGCCCTCGTTCGTGCGGTCCGGGATCAGCCGGTGAAGGTCGGCGTGCCCGGGCGCGGCCGGTCGTCATCGTCGTCCGGCTCCTCGCCCGGGTCGTCCCCGGGCTCGGTGCAGTCCACCTCGACCTCGGCCCAGTCGCTGGCGTAGAAGCCGGGGCCCTGGTAGTGGAGGACGCCGCGGACCTCGAAGGTGCCCTCACCGACGGCGAGCGTGTTGCTGGCACCGTCGACCGTGGTGACCTGCCCACCGAGCGGCCGCCACTGGGCCTTCGTCGCGGTGTTGCCCTCCGGCGCAGACTGGACGTGGACCTCGTAGGCAAGTCCGGCGTCGGGCTCGCAGGTGGGGTCGACGTCGATCGTCACCTCGGGATCACCGGGCTCGGGCTGCTTGAAGCCCGGGCAGAACACGGTGACGTCCACCCAGTCGTACTCGTGGATCGGCACGCCCTGGTTGACGACGACGCCGCGGACCTGGAAGTCGCCCGTGCCGCTGGCGACGAAGCCGCTGGACTGGTTGAACGGCAGCGGGTTCGGGTCGCCGGCCGGTGCCTCCCGCCACTGGCCGGCGTACACCGCGCCCTCCGGCGCGTCGGGGTGGACCATCTCGTAGTGGAACCCGTCGGGGTTGCAGGACGGCTCGACATCGAGGTGTGGCTCGGCCTCGGCCTGCTTCAGGTCGCCGGGGCCGGGCTCGTGCTGTGGCGATTCGGCGGCGGCCGGCAGGCTGGTCGCCGCGGTGGCCACCAGCCCGACCAGCGCCACCTGCCAGCGGCGGGCGAGCGGTCGGCGTGTGGAGATCGTCGCGGTCGTCATGATGGTGCTCCTCTCGTGTGGCGGGCCGGGCCGTCCGGCTCCGTCCCCTACCTGACGATCGACCCCGCCCCGCCTTACACCCCATGGGTGGGGCCCTTCGAGCCCCGATCCACCGGGTCGAGCGGCCTGGTCAGCGGGCGAGGTCCGACTGCAGCCAGGCCGGACCGCGCAGACGCCAGCCCAGGGCCATCGCGCGCACGAGCATCAGCAGCTCCGCGCACACCCAGAGCCACAGCAGCCCGGCGCCGAGGCTGACCCCGACCTGTGCCAGCACGGCGGCGACGACGGCCGCGAGGACCGTCCACGTGCGCAGGTAGCGGAAGTCGGCGGCGCCCATGAGGATGCCGTCGAGGACGAACGCCAGGCCGTTGACGGTGTGGCCGAGCGTGGCCAGCCACCACGCCCCGGCGACCACGGCCAGCACCGCCGGGTCGTTCGTGAACAGCCCGGTCACCGGCCCTCGCAGCAGGAGGAGCAGCAGGCCGAGGCCCGCTCCCCCGACGACGCCCCAGATCACCAGGTCGCGTGCGGTCGCGCGGGCCTCGGCGCGGTCGTCGCGCCCCAGCGCCTGGCCGATCATGGTCTGCGCCGCGATCGCGAACCCGTCCATGAGGAACGACACGAGCAGGAACACCTGCCAGATCACCTGGTGGCCGGCCGCCACCGTCGTGTCGGCGCGCGCGGCGGCGGCGGTGACGGCGAGGAAGCCGCCGAGCAGCCCGCCGGTTCGCAGGAACAGGTCGCGGCTGACGACCACGAGCTCGCCGAGCTGCTCCCTCGTGGGCCAGCCGTGCCCGCCCAGTGGCAGCCCGGCCCGCCGGATCAGCAGGCCGAAGACGGCCACCGCGGCCACCTCGGCGGCGACCGTGGCGGCGGCGACGCCAGCCAGCTCGAATCCGAGACCGAACACCAGCACCACGTCCAGGACCCCGTTGAGGACGTTCGCCGCCACGACCACCAGCAGCGGGGTCCGGGTGTCCCCGACGCCGCGGAACGCCCCGTGCCCCACGAACCCGAGCAGCAGGAACGGCACCCCGAAGGCCCGCACCCGCAGGTAGTCGACGGCCGGACCGCGCAGTGCCTCGACGGCGCCGAAGGCCTGGACCAGCAGCGGCGACAGGACCCAGACGAAGGTGGCGCTCGCCAGGCCCAGGGCGACCGCGGCGACGGAGGCATGGACGACCCGCCGACCGGCGGCCTCGACGTCGCCCCGGCCCATCGCCAGGGCCACGGTCGTGGTCGTGCCCGTGACGAGGAAGTTGAAGATCCACGTGACGGCCGCCAGCAGGGTCACGGCCAGCCCGAGCGCGCCGAGCTCGGCGGACCCGAGCCGCCCGGCCACGGCGGTGTCCACGGCCCCGAGCAGCGGATCGGCGACCAGCGTGCCGATCGCGGGCACCGCGAGCCAGAGGATCCGCCGGTGGCGCGAGATCGTGGGATCGGCCGGGTCGACGGGCGCGGTGCTCCTCATCCCCGGTGCCCCGCGCGGCGGGCCCGGTGGGCCGCGACGTGGGTGCGGGTCGCGCACCGGTCGGAGCAGAACCGCCGGCGCGCGTTGCGGGAGGTGTCCAGCCACACGCGGTCGCAGTCGTCGGCCGCGCACGTTCCCAGCCGCAGGCGCCCGCCGTCGCACAGCACGGCGGCGAGCCCCATGAGGCAGTTGGCCCGCAGCCGCTCGACCGCGCCAGCGTCCTCTGCCTCGACGTGCAGGTGGGGGTCCCGCCCGTCGTGGGTGGAGATGCGCGGCCGCATCGGCGTGCGGTCGAGGTGGTCGTTGAGCACGTCGACGGCCCGATCGACCGCGCCCGCCTCGAACACGTCGCCGAGGTCGTTCGCCAGGGCGCGAAGGTGCGGCAGGTCCTCGCCGGTCAGCCGGAGCCCGAGGTCGCGGTCGGCCAGCAGGGCCCGGACGTCGGCCAGCGTCGGCTCGGCCACCTCGCGGTGGAGGTTGACCAGCGACGCCGCGTTCTCGGCGGCCTGGTTGGCGTAGCGGTCGAACTGCACGGCGGTCCTTGGACGCTCCGGCCGCGAGCGTACGTACGGACCGTCGGGCGCTCAACCCTTACAGGCCTGGCCCGCCGTTCAGGGGACCTCGCGGGCGAGCTGGTGCTCGGTGACGTGGGTGCGGGGCGGTGGGAGGGTCCCGGTGCGGCCCGTGCGGACGAAGCAGTGCCTGGCGTACAGCGCCTGGGCGTGCGGGTTGCCGTCCGCCACGTCGAGCCCGAGGCGGGTGTAGCCGGCAGCGGGGGCGGCGTCGAGGACCGCCTCGAGGAGCCGGTCGGCGACCCCACGACCGCGCGCCCACGGGGCGACCCACACGGCCACGATGATGCCGGTCCCCGGTGGTTCGTCCAGGCCGGGGACGATGTCCGCGGACAGGAGCGTCATCAGGCCCGCCGGCGTCGGACCCGCCTCTGGCTGCTCGTCGTCGGCGAGGCTGGCGAGGTAGGTGGCGGCGTCGGGTCGGGACAGCCGCCCCTGCCAGTCCTCCGGGAGGAACGCTGCCTCCTGCTCGTAGGTCGCCCC
>CAZDIF010000082.1:0-8477 GCA_964505365.1 uncultured Actinomycetota bacterium | reverse complement strand
CCTTCTGGCCCTGCTCGTAGCGGTGCTTGCCATAGTCCATGATCCGGCACACGGGTGGGTCGGCCTGCGGGGCCACTTCCACGAGGTCCAGGTCCGCGTCGCGGGCGGCGCGGAGTGCCTCGGCGAGCTGGACGATGCCGACCTGCTCACCCTCGGCGTCGATCAGGCGGACCCGCGGGACCTTGATGTCCGCGTTGAGCCGGTGCGGTTGTTCGATGGTGGTGCCTCCTCGAAGGGGCGGCGCCGTCCGTCCTCCCTGGCCCGAATCACGGACGGCGGCCACACCGGGCCGCCGTCGACACGCACCCGCGCCGCGGTCACGGCGGGGTGGACGAGATCGGACCCGGCGGCGTCGTCGGGGCGAGCCTGCCAAGGTGGGCGCGGGGCGCCACTTGCTCTGGGGTTGTGAACTGCGAGGTGTGCGATGCAGTCAGCGCCGCCACGCGGGCGGCGCTGGTCGACGAGGATACCAGCCTGCGGGCCGTGGTGGACAGGCCTACTGGCCGGGGACCCACAGCCGGCTGGTCTGCGAGGGCTGCTGGGAGGGCTGCTGCGGCGGGGCCTGCTGGCCGGCCTCCGACGGCGTCTCGCCCGTGGGCTCGCCTGCCGTGTCGGCCGTGGCGCCCGTGTCGTTGGGCTCGTCGCCGCCGGTGCCCTCGCGCTCGGCCTCGACCTGGGCGAGCCGCAGCTGCGACAGGGCCTGGTCGACCTGGTCGACCAGCTCCTGGGCGGCCTGGCCGCGAACCGTGTCGGCGATGGCGGCGCAGGTGTCGAGCAGCAGCCGGGCGTCGTTGCGGCCGAGCTTGACCTGGGCGGCGTTGAGCAGGCCCTGGACCACCTCGGCGAGCACCTGGTCGACGGGCGCTCCCCGCAGCTGCGTCAGGTACTGGCGGACCTCCTCCTCGGACGGACCGTCCTGCTGGTCGCCGCCGGGCGGGGGCATCTGGGCACTCACGTCGGACCTCGTCGTGTGTGTCGGGTGCGGGTGGTCGGGATCAGTCTCGTCGGACTGTGCGTACTCGCGTCAGTGGTGGCCCTCGGCGACCCTCTCGATCTCGCCGGGACGCGACATCGAGAACGTGATCCCCGCCATCACCGTGCCGATGATGGCCGCGAGGAGCATCCCGTCCCACTGTCCCGAGCCGAAGCCCTCGGCGGCCGGCTCGGCGGCCGACTCCTCCGTGGCGGCGGCGGGGGCGGCGAACAGGGCCAGGCACAGCATGGCCGCCAGGGCGGTGAGCAGCACGGCCGGCAGGCGCCGGCGACGGGCAGCGGTCGAGTGGGACATGCGTGGTCTTTCGGGACACGGTCGGACAGGGAGGGACGTCGATTCCCGAGCCTACCGGCGCGGTCGGTGACCCCCGAAACGTTGAAGGGGCGGCCATGGCGTGAAGTACGCTCCCCGCGCAACGACGACCGCCACGGCCACGACGACGAGACGCGACCCGGTGAAGACCTTCGACGAGCTGTTCGCCGAGCTCCAGCACAAGGCGACGACCCGCCCGGACGGCTCCGGGACGGTCGCCGCGCTGGACGCCGGCGTGCACGCCATCGGCAAGAAGGTCGTCGAGGAGGCCGCCGAGGTCTGGATGGCCGCCGAGCACGAGTCCGACGACCGCGCCGCCGAGGAGATCTCCCAGCTGCTGTACCACCTCCAGGTGCTGATGCTGGCCCGTGGGCTCACCCTCGACGACGTCTACGCCCACCTGTAGCGCCACCGCGCCACCGCCCAGCACATCGAGGCCACGTCCCATGCTCCGAGTCGCCGTGCCCAACAAGGGGTCGCTGTCCGACCCCGCCATCAGCCTGCTCGGCGAGGCGGGCTACCGCCAGCGGCGGGACCGCAAGGACCTGGTGCAGGCCGACCCGGAGCACGACGCCGAGTTCTTCTACCTCCGGCCGCGGGACATCGCGACCTACGTCGGCACCGGCACCCTGGACGTGGGCATCACCGGCCGTGACCTGCTGCTGGACTCGGGCACCGATGCCGTGGAGATCATGCCGCTGGGCTTCGGGGGCTCGACGTTCCGCTTCGCGGCCGTGCCCGGGACCGTCTCCTCCATCGAGGAGGTCGACGGGCGCCGTGTCGCCACCTCGTACAAGCGGCTGGTCGAGGACCACCTGCGCGAGCGCGGCCTCGAGGCCGAGGTGGTCCGCCTCGACGGGGCCGTCGAGACCGCCGTGCGGCTGGGCGTCGCGGACGTCGTCGCGGACGTGGTGTCGACGGGCACGACCCTGCGGCAGGCCGGGCTCGACATCATCGGCGAGCCGCTGCTCGAGTCCGAGGCCATCCTCGTCCGCCACCGCGACGCCGACCCCGACGCGCCGGGGGTGCGCCAGCTGGTCCGCCGGCTCGAGGGCATCATGGTCGCCCGCCGGTACGTGATCGTCGACTACGACGTCCGTGTCGAGCACGTCGACGCCGCCTGCGAGATCACCCCCGGGATCGAGTCCCCCACCGTGTCGCCCCTGCACGACAAGGGCTGGGTCGCCGTCCGCGCCATGGTCGAGCGCGAGGGCATCAACCGGATCATGGACGAGCTGTGGGAGGTCGGCGCCCGGGGGATCATGATCACCGAGATCCTCAGCTGCCGCCTGTAGCCGACCGCCCCGAGCCTGCGCGCAGAGCGCTGACCACGTTGCTGCGGACATTCGCGCCACATTTCGTCCGGATGTCCGCACCAATGGCGGGTCGCGCGTTGTGCTCGTCGTTGCGGCGGACATGTGCAGCCCATTTCGCGCTCATGTCCGCAGCAACCGACGTACCGCGGCTCCCTCGCCACCGGCGCAGCCGTGACCGCCGCACGATCCGGGCGGCTACAGCTCCTTGAGGAGGTTCGCGGTCTCGACGGCCGAGAGGGCGGCCTCGGCGCCCTTGTTGCCCAGCTTGCCGCCGGCGCGCTCGACCGCCTGCTCCCACGTGTCGGTGGTCAGCACGCCGAACGCCACCGGCACGCCGGTGTCCAGCGCCACCGTGCCGGCCCCCTTGGCGGACTCGCCGGCGACGTAGTCGAAGTGCGGGGTCGACCCGCGCACGACCGCGCCGAGCGCGACGAGGGCGTCGAAGCGGCCGGACTCGGCCATCCGCCGCAGGACGACGGGCAGCTCGAAGGCGCCGGGCACCCAGGTGACGTGGACGTCACCGGGCACGGCGCCGTGCCGCAGCAGCGAATCGACGGCGCCGGACACGAGCCGCTCGACGACGGCCTCGTTGAACCGGGCGGCGACGATGCCGACCCGCAGGCCGGACGCGTCGAGGCGGCCGGTGGTGGTGGGGACCTGGTCCCGCTCGGTCATCGGGGTCTCCTCGGTCAGCTGGCGCGGTCGCCGGCGCCCGGCATGGGCGGCGGTGCGTCGGAATCCTCGGGCCTCCCGCGCAGGGCGTCGGGGTCGTCGGCGGCCACGTCGCGGCGCCGTTCGCCCAGCCGGCCGCGCAGGTCGTCGCGCAGCAGCACGTCCTCGCCGTCCGGCGGTGCCTGGGCGAGCCCGCGCGGTTCGAGTCGGGTGACCGTGGCGGTGACGTGGCCGTCGTCGGTGCCGGGGTCGATCTGGCCGACGAGGTCGCCCACGCCGGTCGACGTGACGCCGTTGCCGGTGAGCTCGTGGCCCATCCGGGCCGCCTTGGTGGCGAGGTAGTGGGCGTTGTCGTCGCCGGGCTCGATCTCGACGGGCACGCGCTCGACGATGCGCAGGCCGAAGCCCTCCAGGCCCGCGCGCTTGGCCGGGTTGTTGGTCAGCAGCCGCAGGGTCGTCAGGCCGAGGTCGGCGAGGATCGACGCGCCGGTGCCGTAGTCGCGGGCGTCGGCCGGCAGGCCCAGCCGCAGGTTCGCCTCGACGGTGTCCGCACCCTGGTCCTGCAGCCGGTAGGCCTGCAGCTTGCCGAGGATGCCGATGCCGCGACCCTCGTGGCCGCGCAGGTACACGATCGCGCCCTGGCCCTCGTGCACGATCCGGGCCATCGCCAGGTCCAGCTGGGCGCCGCAGTCGCACCGGGCCGACCGGAACACGTCCCCGGTGAGGCACTCGGAGTGCATGCGGACCAGCACGTCCGGCTGGCCCTCGGGCTCGCCGTACAGCGCGGCGACGTGCTCGGTGCCGTCGAGCACGTTGCGGTAGCCGACCATCCGCCACAGCCCGTAGGGCGTCGGCAGCGGCACGTCGACGATGCGCTCGACCAGCGACTCGGTCCGCCGGCGGTACGCGATCAGGTCGGCAATGGTGATGAGCTTGAGGTCGTGGCGCTTGCAGAAGGCCTCGAGGTCGGGCAGCCGGGCCATCGTCCCGTCCTCGTTCATGATCTCGCAGATCACGCCGGACGGCTCGAGCCCCGCCAGCCGGGCGAGGTCGACCGACGCCTCGGTGTGGCCGGGCCGCCGCAGCACGCCGCCCTCGACGTACCGCAGCGGGAACACGTGGCCGGGACGGCGGAAGTCCTCGGGCCGGGCCTCGGGGTCGAGGACGTGCCGGATCGTGCGGGCCCGGTCGAACGCGGAGATGCCGGTCGACCCGGGGACCTCGAGGTCGATGGACACGGCGAAGTTGGTCTCGGCGTGGTCGCCGTGCGCGGGGACCATCCGGGTGATGGCCAGGTCGTCGAGGCGCTCGCCCTCGACCGACATGCAGATCAGACCGCGGCCGTGGGTCGCCATGAAGTTGACCGCCTCGGGCGTGACGGCCGAGGACGCCATGACGAGGTCGCCCTCGTTCTCGCGGTCCTCGTCGTCGACGACCACGACGATCCCGCCGTCGCGGATCTCGGCGACGGCCTCCTCGATGCTGGCGAACGGCATGGTGGTCCTTCTCAGCGGCCCGTCGGGAGCAGGCGCTCGACGTACTTGGCGACCACGTCCGCCTCGAGGTTGACCCGGTCGTCCGCCCGGAGGGCGCCGAGCACCGTCGCGTCCAGCGTGTGCGGGATCAGCCCGACGCGGAAGCGGGCGCCGTCGTCGGTGTCGTCGACGTCCACGACCGTCAGGCTCACCCCCTGCACGGTGACGGAACCCTTGGGCACCAGGTACCGGGCCACCTCGGCGGGAGCGTGGAACGTGAGGAACACGGTACCCGGCTGCTCGTCCCGGCCGACGACCGTGCCGACGGCGTCGACGTGGCCCTGCACGAGGTGGCCACCGAACCGGGTGGTCGGGGCCATGGCCCGCTCGAGGTCGACCGGGTCGCCCTCGGACAGGTCGGCCAGGGCCGTGGCCCGCAGCGTCTCGGCCATGAGGTCGGCGGCCCAGCGGCCGGTCCCGTCGGCGTCGCGCTCGAGGTCGTCGACGGTGAGGCAGCAGCCGTTGACGGCGATGGAGTCGCCCAGCGCGACGTCGTCGAGGACGGTCCGGCAGGCGATCCACAGGCGTGCGTGGCCGTCGCCGCGCTCGATGCGGGCGACGGTGCCGAGTTCCTCGACGATGCCGGTGAACACGTCCGCGGTGCCTCTCGTTCTCAGGGGCGGTCGGCGATGACCTCGACGTCGGTGCCGCGGGTGACCTGCCGGGTGGCGGGCCAGTCCGCGGTCGGCGCCAGGGCGTCCACGATACGTGCCGGACCGTCCGTCGTGCGCACCGAGGTGGCCACGTGGCGCACGACACGGTCGACCAGTCCGGCGTCCACCAGGGCCCCCGCGAGGGTGGCACCCGGCTCGGCCAGCACGGTCGCCACCGCCGCCTCGTGCCACAGCGCCGCCAGTGCCGCGGCCAGGTCGACGCCGACGTCGGCCGCCGGGGCGACGCGCAGGACCCGGGCTCCCGCGGCCTCCAGTGCGTCCACCCATTCCGGCGTCCCGCTCGAGGTCACCACGATGGTGCCGGGGCGAATGACCGCGGCGTCCGGTGGGATGCGGCCCCGGGCGTCCAGCACCACGGGGCGTGGTTGGCCCCGTCGCAGGGGTGCGTCACGGACGTCGAGGCGCGGGTCGTCCGCCAGGACCGTCCCCGAGCCGACGAGGACGGCGTCCACCCGGGAACGGAGCCGGTGGACCGCCCGGCGGGACGCGGGCCCGGTGACCCACCGCCCCTCGGGCGCGGTCAGTCCCCCGTCGACCGTCTGCGCGAGCTTGAGCGTGACGTGTGGCCGGCCGTGGACGGCGCGGACGAGGAACGGCGCCAGCTGGCGCCGGACCCACGGGTCCAGGACACCGGTGGTGACCTCGACCCCGGCGGCGCGCAACCGGTCGATCCCGCCGGCTGCCTCGACGGCGGGGTCCCGGGTGCCGACGACGACCCGGGCGATGCCGGCCGCGACCAGCGCGTCGGCGCACGGTGGCGTGCGGCCGTGGTGGGCGCAGGGTTCCAGGGTCACGTAGGCGGTGGCCCCGGCCGGGTCGCCGGCCTGCGCCAGCGCCATCGCCTCGGCGTGATGGCTGCCCGGCTGCTGGGTCCAGCCCTCCGCGACGATCCGGCCCTCGCGGACCAGCACGCAGCCGACCCACGGGTTGGGCGGTGCGAGGTCCCGCGCCCGTTCGGCCAGCGCCAGCGCGCGGGCCATCCAGGCGGCCTCGTCCCTCACGCGGCGGCGCGTGCCTGCTCGGCCGCGTCGAGGATCTCCCGGACGGCGGCCCCCCGATCCTGGTGGCCGAACACGGCCGATCCGGCCACGAAGGTGTCGGCCCCGGCCCGGACCGTGTGGCCGACGGTGTCGGTGGCGATGCCGCCGTCGACCTCCAGCCGGAACGACGCGCCGTGCTCGCGCCGCCAGGCGTCGGCCTCGGCGACCTTGCCGACCATGTCGTGCATGAACGACTGCCCGCCGAACCCGGGCTCGACGGTCATGACCAGCAGCAGGTCCACGTGGGGCAGCAGCTCGGTGACCATCGACAGCGGCTGGGCCGGCTTGACCGAGACGCCGACCTTCGCGCCGTCCTCGTGCAGCCGGTGGACGAGGTCGAGCGGGTCGTCGTCGGTGTCGGGGTGGAAGGTCACCGAGTCGGACCCGGCCGCGATGAACTGCGGCGCGTAGGTCCGGGGGTCGGTGATCATGAGGTGGGTGTCGAGGAACCGGTCGGTCGCGGCGCGGATGGCCTTCACCACCGGCGGGCCGATGGTGAGGTTGGGCACGTAGTGGCCGTCCATCACGTCGACGTGGATCCACTCGACGGCCGACTCGACCGTGCGGATCTCGTCCTGCAGCCGTGCGAAGTCGGCGGACAGGATGGACGGGGCGAGGACGAGGTCGTGGGGCACGGGTCGGTCGCTCCTCGGGCGGCGCGGCAGGGTCGGCAGCGTAGTGGGCGGCCTACCCGCCCCGGACGCGCCAGGTGGCGTGGAACATCCCGTCGGTGCCGTGCGTGTCCGGTCCGAGCTGCACGGCGTCGATCCGCTCGAGCCGGTCCCCCAGCCGGCCCTCGAGACGGTCGACGACCTCGGTGGTCTCGGCGGACGTCCAGGTGCACGCCGCGTAGGTCAGCCGGCCACCGTCACGGACCTGGTCGGCGGCGTGGGCCACGAGGTCGACCTGCAGGTCAGCCAGTGCCCGGGCGTCCTCGGGGGTGCGCCGCCAGCGCACCTCGGGTCGGCGGCGGCCGGTGCCGAGGCCCGTGCACGGCGCGTCCACCAGGGCGACGTCGACCGGTTCGGACGGAGCGACCGCACGGGCGTCGCCGACGACGACCTCGACATCGAGGCCGAGGCGGTCGGCGGCCTCGCGGACGCGGTCCGCCCGGTGCCGGTGCAGCTCGACGGCGGTGACGTGGCCGTCCGGGCCGACGCGGGCGGCGAGGTCGGTGCTCTTGCCGCCGGGGCCGGCGCACAGGTCGAGGACCCGGTCCCCCGGCGCGGCGCCGGCGGCCGCGACGACCAGCATGGACGCCTCGTCCTGCGGCACGGCACGGCCCTCGGCGACGCAGGCCAGGCGCCGGGGGTCGGCGCCGGGCACACGGACCCCGCGGTCGGCGAGCGTGGTCGGCTGGGCGTCGAGCCCCGCGTCGCGCAGCTCGGCCAGCAGCGCCTCGCGGTCCCCGACCGCGCGCAGGGTCAGGCCGGGCGGATCGTTGTCCGCGGCGAGCAGCCGCTCGGTCGCGTCGACGCCGAGCACGGGGAGGCGCTCCTCGACGATCCAGGCGGGGTGGCCGGTCACCAGCGCGAGGTGGGCGACCGGGTCGGCAGCCCGGTCGGGCCACGGCAGGTCGTCCAGCCGGCGGGCCAGCGCGCGCAGCACGCCGTTGACGAACCCACCGGCGCCCTTGGCGCGGGAGCGCGGCACCGCCTCGCGCGCCAGCGCGACGCTGGTCGACACGGCCGCGCGGTCGGGCACGTGCGCCCGCCACAGCTGCAGCGCCCCGAGGCGCAGGACCCGCTGCAGGGGCGGTTCGACGTCGGCCAGCCGCCGCTGGAGCACGTGCCCGAGCAGCCAGTCGAGCGTCCCGCGCCACCGCAGCGTGTCGTGCGCGAGGTGCGACGCGAACCGCCGGTCGCGCTCCTCGGGCAGAGCCGCGACGGCGTCGGGGACGGCCGTGGTCGACCAGCCCCCGTGCTCGTCCACGG
>CAZDIF010000081.1:6120-8487 GCA_964505365.1 uncultured Actinomycetota bacterium | reverse complement strand
CAGCAGCGGCGCGTCGATGCGGGCGAGGCGTGGCAGCAGGTAGTCGTCGACCTGCTGCACGATCCGGTCCCGCGTGCGGCGGGCGTCGTCGGCCGCGGGCAGGTCGAGGTCGAGCGGTGCGCCCGCCATCGCGTCGCGCAGCGACTGCAGGGCGACGGGCAGCCCGGCGCTCACGCCGGCGGTGTCCCGGGCACGGGGATCGGGTCCTGGTCGGGCACGGACGGGTCCGCGGAGTCGGCGGCCTCGACGTCGTCACGGCGGATGCCGAGGAGGAACAGCACGGCGTCGAGGTACGGGACCGACAGGGCCGTGTCGGCGCGCTCCTCGACGACGGCCTTGGCGTTGAAGGCGATCCCGAGCCCGGCGGCGGCCAGCATGTCGAGGTCGTTGGCCCCGTCGCCGACGGCGACGGTCTGCTCGAGCGCGATGTCCTGGGCGGCGGCGATCTCGCGCAGCACGCGGGCCTTGCCGGCCCGGTCGATGACGTCGCCGACGAGCTGCCCGGTGATGACGCCGTCGGCGATCTCGAGGTGGTTGGCGTGGACGTGCTGGACGCCCAGCTCGCGGCCGAGCGGCTCGACGATCGACTGGAACCCGCCGGACACCAGGGCGACCTCGTAGCCGAGGCGCCGCAGCGTGCGCACGAACGTCCGCGCGCCCGGGGTCAGTCGGACGCGCTCGCGGGCGCGGTCGAGCGCCTCCGCCGGCGTCCCGGCCAGCCGCGCGACCCGTTCGCGCAGCGAGGTCTCGAAGTCCATCTCGCCCTGCATGGCGCGCTCGGTGGCCTCCCGCATCTCGTCGAGGCAGCCGGCCTCCTCGGCGAGCAGGTCGATGACCTCGTCCTGGATCAGGGTCGAGTCGACGTCCATGACGACGAGGCGCTTCGCGCGGCGTTCGAGGCTCTCGCGCTGGACCGCCACGTCGATCGCGTGGCCGGCCTTGGCGGCCACGAGGTTCTCGCGCATCTGGTCGAGGTCGCCGTTGACCACGACGAACTCGAAGGCCGTGACCGGGTAGCGGGCGAGCCGGACGATGCGGTCGATGTTGCCGCCGCCCGCCGCGATCGCTCGGGTCACCGCGCCGAGTCCGGCCGGGGTCAGCGGCTGGCCGATCACCGTGACCGCGAACCGCGGCAGCATCGCACGGGAGGAGGCCTCCTCCACGACCTCGAAGTCGAGGTGCACGTCACCGGTGTGCGCCCAGAACAGCAGGTCCTTGAGGGCGTCGTCGCCGCGGTGCACCCCGATCAGCACGTCCAGCGTCAGCCGCTCGCGGACGACGACCTGCTCCATGTCGTAGACGTCGACGTCGTGGTCGGCGAGCACCTCGAGGAGGCTGGCGGTGATGCCGGGGCGGTCACGCCCGGACACGCGGACCAGCACGGTGCGGTGGGTGGACACGCTGGGACGCCTCGATCGTGACGGCACGAGCGGGTCGAGCCTACCGACGGTGCATCCGCAACCGGGCACCTGCGGCGGTGCGCTCGACCGCCGCGATCGCGTAGCCCTGGTGGCCCAGGCGGCGCAGGGCCGACAGGCCGTCGGACAGGTCGACCTCGACGTCGTGGGGGTGGCCGACGACGGGGCGGCGACGCGCGGCGGCCAGGCGGTCGGCCAGCGACGCGGTGTCGTCCTCGAGCGCACCGTCCAGCCACTGCTGCAGCCGCGCCAGCACGTCGGCGACGGCCGCGTGGTTGCGGGAGGTCACGTCCGCCCAGAAGGCCGGGTCCGAGGCCGCCACCCGTGTGGCGTCACGGAACGACGGACCGGCGACGAGGTCCACCACGTCGCGTCCCAGCCCCCCGGCCACCCCGTGCAGCCCGTACGAGACGAGGTGGGTGACGTGGCTGACCGCCGCGACCAGTCGGTCGTGCTCCTGCGGGTCGACGACGACGGGCACGGCCTGCACCGACAGGACGAGGTCGACCACGGCCAGCAGGGCGTCGCCGTCGGTCCCGTCCACGGGCGTGAGCAGCCAGGTCGCGCCGGCCAGCATCCCGCGGCGTGCGGCGGCGAACCCGGTGCGCTCGGTGCCCGCCATCGGGTGCCCCCCGACCCAGGTCCTCGGCGGGTCGTCGAGGCCGAGCGCCGCGGGGGCCTTGACCGACGCCACGTCGGTCACCGGCGCTGACGGCGCCGCGGCGGCGACCCGGGCCACGGTGTCACCGACGACCGAGGGCGGCACGGCCACGACCACGACGTTGGCGGACGCGACAGCGGACGCGACGTCGCTGGTGGTGGCGACGCCGGCTGCCTCGGCCAGCGCGGCCTGTTCGGGGTCCGTGTCGGTGCCGACGACCTCGACGCCCTGGTCGACGAGGTCCAGCGCGAGCGAGCCCCCGACGAGCCCGAGGCCGACGATGGCAAC
>CAZDIF010000081.1:0-6020 GCA_964505365.1 uncultured Actinomycetota bacterium | reverse complement strand
CGACGAGGTCCAGCGCGAGCGAGCCCCCGACGAGCCCGAGGCCGACGATGGCAACACTCATGACGTCTCGAGCCGCCGCGCCAGCAGCTGCACGTCGTCGAGGTCGCGCAGCAGGTTGCCGACGACCTCGCGCCCGACGACCTGGCCCCAGGCACGGTCCCCGGCCGCGAACGTGCCGAGGTACTTGACCGTCGCGGCCGCGGCGAGGACGTCGCCGAGGGCCTCCTGCACGATCGCGTCGGTGGGCGCGCCCTCGAACTCGACGAGGAACCCGTACATGCCCAGGTGGCCGGCGAGCGGCCGGGACTCGATCCGCGAGAGGTTGATCCCGCGCGACGAGAACGACGCCAGCACCTCGGTGAGGGTGCCGGGGCGGTTGAAGCCCGGGACGACGAACACCAGCGTCTGCGCGGCCGCGTCCGGCAGCACGGGGGTGGTGGCGACGGCGACGTGGCGGCGGGTCGCCGGCGGGTCGGCGTCGGGATCGGCCTGGTCCACCTCGGCGACCACCACGAGGTCGTGCGTGCCGAAGACGAGGTGGTCGACCACGACCGCGCTGGAGCCGTGCACGGAATCCTCGAACGGGACGATGCCGAGGTCGGCGTCGCCGGCGGCCACGGCCTCCAGCACCGCACGCACGTCGGGCAGCTCGATGCGGTCGGCGTCGCCGGCCAGCTCGGACACGGCCTGCCGCCCGAGGGCGTCCTCGGTCCGTGAGTACGCTGCGCGCCGCACCGCGGCCCTGTTCGTCGACGTCCCCGCACGCTAGTCCGGCCCCGCGGTCGCGAGGAGGTGGCGCGTGGTCACGGTGAACCCGACCGTCGCCGCGATGGGCGGGTACGCGCTGGAGGAGCTGCGCCACCGCGTCGCGGCGTTGCGCGCCGAGGGCCGCACCCTGCACGACTTCTCGATCGGCGACCCGGACGAGCCCACCCCGGCGTTCGTGCGGCAGGCGCTGGTCGACGCCCTCGGGCCCGTGTCCCGCTACCCGACCACCCTCGGCCAGCCGGGGCTGCGGCGGGCGGTCGCGGACTTCCTCGCCCGTCGCCATGGCGTCGAGGGCATCGACCCGGATCGGCACGTGCTGCCGTCGGCCGGGTCGAAGGAGGCGGTGTTCCACCTGCCGTTCGCGATCGTCGACCCGGGGGGCGACCGCCGCCACGTGCTGTGGGGCGACCCCGGCTACCCGGTCTACGGGCGCGGGGCGCAGCTGGCCGGCGGGGTGTCGGACCCGGTCACGCTGACGGCCGACGGCGCCTGGCGGCTGGACCTGACGGCGCTGCCGGCGGAGCGGCTGCAGCGGGCGTGCCTCGCGTGGATCAACTACCCCCACAACCCCACCGGGGCGACGGTCGACCTGCCGTGGCTGCGCGAGCAGGTCGCCTGCGCCCGCGAGCACGACGTCCTGCTGGCCAGCGACGAGTGCTACCAGGAGGTCTGGTTCGACCAGCCGGCCCCCTCGGTGCTGGAGGCCGGCGACGGCGACCTCACCGGGGTGGTGGCGATCCTGTCGCTGTCGAAGCGGTCGGGCATGACCGGCTACCGGTCCGGGGCGATCGTCGGCGACCCGGAGGTCGTGGGAGCCCAGCGGCTGGTGCGGCCGAACTTCGGCACCGCCTCGCAGGACTTCGTGCAGGCCGCGGCCACGGCGGCCTGGGGTGACCAGGACCACGTCGACGAGCGCCGCGCCGTCTTCGCCGCCAAGCGCGAGGTGGTGCTGGGCTTCCTCGCCGACGCCGGCATCGAGGTGTCGGGCAGCGACGCGACCTTCTACGTGTGGTTCCGGGCGCCCGGCGGGGACGACCTCGCCTACGCCGAGGCACTGCTGGACGCCGGCGTGGTGGCCTCACCGGGGCGGTCGTTCGGGCCGGGCGGGGTCGGGTGGCTGCGGTTGGCGCTGGTGCCGACCGTGGAGGCGTGCCGCGAGGCCGTGGCCGGCTGGGGCGCAGCGATCGAGGACGGCCGCCTGCCGACTTGAGCGCGCCGTGCGTGCTCGCCGCCTCCGGCGGCTCCGCGCCTCCGGCGACCTGAGCGTCAGCTCGCGGGGGCGATCTCCAGGCTGGCGCAGATCTCCTCGCCGCGGTTGGCGGTGCACAGTCGCCACGAGCCGGGCTCGGCGGCCTCCGGGATGAGCACGCGGTCCGGCCCGGTCCCGCCCACGCCGACGTCGGGCACGCCCCAGCCCTCGGTGCCGGCGGGCACCGCCTCGGGCTCCCCGCCGTTGGCGTCGGACACCAGCCAGAACCGGGTCGTCCACCCGTCGCCGTCCCGCTGGTCGAGGCTCCAGGCGATGCCGCGCATCGTGTCCTCGGCGAAGGTCACCTCGACCACGGACCCCGGTGTGGGCGCGGCCGGCGTGACGGTCAGCAGGTCGTCGCGCAGCTGCGGTGGCGGCTGCGTCGGTGCCAGGTCCGGCCGGGCCTCCGCGGCGGCGACGTACGAGCAGTCCGTGGCGGAGGCAAGTGCCCGGGCCACGGCATCCTCGCCGGCGGTGTCGACGGTGTCGAGGCGGAAGTCGGCGAGCTCGGCCGCGAGCCCGTTTGCTGCCGTGATGTCCGCCGCGACGTCGGGCACGACCCAGGCGGCTGCGTCGCCGTATCCGACCGGGTCGCCGTAGGTGGTCGTCGCGGCCACGCGGGCGTCGCCGTGCGTGGCCACGACCAGGGGCCCTCGGCGGGCCGCGGGATCGATCCCGTCCTGCAGCGCCCGCAATGCGGGGTCCGACACCTCGTCGGCGAGCCGGCAGTCGTCCGGCACGCCGTCGAGCAGGGTGGACGCCGGCGCCGGCGTCGGCGCGCCGTCACCGGCGACGACGGGACCGGAGGACCCGCACGCGGCGAGCACGGCGGCCGCGACGGCAGCGAGGGCAGCCTGGGAAGTGAACGGTGTCATGCGAAGTCCCGGGAGGTGGGCACGTGGGATTCGACGCCGTCGGGGTGGCCGGGGTTGCGGCCGTCAGGCACGACGGGCGAACCGGTCCCCGAGCCCCGCGATCACCACGACGACCAGCACGCCGACGACGGCCAGCCCGACGGTGGCCAGCACCTGTCCGTCGGGGGCGCCGAGGGCCGTCTCGCCGACGCCGTGCTCGCCGGCCGGCCACGGCCACAGCACGCGCAGCGACCCGGCCATCAGCCCGATCAGGGCGGCCAGCACGACCTCGTGGTGGTGTTCCAGCAACCAGTGCAGGAGTGTCGAGAAGGCCGCGAGCCCGACGACGGCGCCCACGCCGACGACGGCGACGACCGTGAGGTCGCGCTGGGACACCGCGGAGATCACCGGGTCGTACAGCCCCATCAGGAGCAGGATGAACGACCCCGAGATGCCGGGCAGGATCATCGCGCACACGGCCACGGCCCCGCCGAGGAACAGCACGGCCAGTGCCGGGTCCTCGACGCGACCGGCCCGCAGCCCGAGGACGAGGAACACGACCACGGCGGTGGCCACCATGACCGTCCACTCCCGCGCCGCGGGCGGCGTGCGGAACTCGCGGGCGGCGATGGCCACGGACCCGGCGACGAGCCCGAGGAACAGCCCCGACAGCAGGACCGGCTGCTCCTCCAGCAGGTGCTCGAGCAGGGACGACAGGACGGCCAGGGCGGTGAGGATCCCCAGAACGAGGGGCAGCACGAACCGCCACTGCAGCTCGCTGAGGTCGGCGCGGGCCGCGGTGAACCGGCCGCGAAGGCCGGCGCCGAGGACGGCGGCACCGGTGCGCACCTGCGCGACCAGGCGCTCGTAGATCCCGATGACCAGCGCGATCGTGCCGCCGGAGACGCCGGGGACGATGTCGGCCGCCCCCATCAGGAAGCCACCGACCAGCGTGGCCACGGGGTGCGGCGGGGGGGCGTCGTCCAGCGGCGAATCGAAGGCCTCGACGTCCGCGGTGGTGGGGGTCGGGTCGCTCATGGGCGGGGACGGTAGCCGCCTACAGTGCCCGCCAACACCCGCCGAGACCGTCCCACGAAGGTGTCCGCCGTGACCGACGACCTGCGCTCCGCGATCGAGACCGCCGCCGAGACCCCGGACGGCTGGAAGTCCGACGAGGCCCGCGAGGCCGTCCACGAGACCCTCTCACGGCTCGACGCCGGCACCCTGCGGATCGCGGAGAAGGACGACGCGGGCGAGTGGAGCGTCAACGCCTGGGCCAAGACGGCGATCGTGCTGTTCTTCCGGCAGGCCGAGATGGAGACCATCGAGGTCGGCCCCTACGAGTACCACGACAAGGTGCCGCTGAAGACCGGGTACGACGCGCAGGGGGTGCGGGTGGTCCCGCCGGCCGTCGCCCGGTGGAGCGCCCACCTCGAGCCCGGCGTCGTGATGATGCCGAGCTACGTCAACGTCGGCGCGTACGTCGGGTCCGGCACGATGGTGGACACGTGGGCGACGGTCGGCTCGTGCGCCCAGATCGGCCGCGACGTCCACCTCGCCGGCGGCGTGGGGATCGGCGGGGTGCTCGAGCCCGCCGGGGCCCGGCCGGTGGTCATCGAGGACGGCTGCTTCATCGGGTCCCGCGCCGTGATCGTCGAGGGCGCCCACCTCGGGGAGGGCGCCGTGGTCGGTCCCAACACCGTGATCACCGCGTCCACGCCGATCTACGACATGACCGGCGACGAACCGGTCGAGTACCGCGGCCACGTGCCCGCGCGCTCGGTGGTCGTGCCGGGGACGCGGCCGAAGGAACTGCCCGCCGGCACGGTGCAGCTGTCGTGCGCGTACATCATCGGCCAGCGCACCGAGTCGACCGACGAGAAGACCGCCCTGAACGAGGCACTGCGGGAGTTCGGCGTCGGTGCCTGAGGTGGCCGGCGACGTCCGCGACGACCTCGTCGCACGGCTGCTCGAGCACGCCGGGCTGGTCTGCGAGACGGGCGACGAGGGCCCCATCGCGGACACCGTGGCCGAGCGGTACGCCGACCGGGACGTGACCCGGGTGGGCGACTCGGTCGTCGTTGCCGGTCCCCGGGAGGGCGGCCGGCCCCTGGTGGCCTTCGTCGGCCACCTCGACGTGGTCGCCCCGACCGACGAGGACCGGGAGGTTCGCACCGAGCACCGGGACGGCGTGGCGGTGGTCGTCGGCCGCGGCACGTCGGACATGAAGGCCGGCAACGTCGTGGCGATGCGCCTGTTCGAGGAGCACGCGGACCGGGCCGACCGGTGGGCCGACCTCGCGCTGGTCCTGTACGCCGGCGAGGAGGGCCCGGACGAGGACAACGAGCTGCGCCGGGTGCTCGAGGAGGTCCGCTGGGTTCGCGACGCCGACCTGGCGGTCGTGCTGGAGCCCACCGACGGGCAGGTGCAGCTGGGCTGCCTCGGTGGGTTGCACGCGACGCTGACGGTCCACGGCCGGCAGGCCCACTCCGCCCGGCCGTGGCACGGCGAGAACGCCCTGACGAAGGCCGGGCGCTTCCTCGCGGCGTTCCACGACCGCCAGCCGGTCGAGGTCGACGTGGACGGGGTCGTCTACCGCGACGTGTGGTCGCTGACGCAGGCGCACACGTCCACCGGACGCAACCTCGTCCCCGGAACCCTCACCCTCAACCTCAACATGAGGTTCGCCCCGTCCCGGTCCTTGGATGACGCCGAGGCCGAGCTGCGACACACGGTCGCCGAGGTTGCCGCGGACACCGGCACCGGGGACATCACGGTCCAGATGGTCGACCGTGCACCCCCGGCCCCGCCACGCCGGGACGAGCCGGTGGTCGCCCGGTTCGTCGAATCGGTCGGCGGCACCGTCACCGGCAAGCAGGCCTGGACCGACGTGGCCCGGTTCACCGCCGCGGGGGTCCCCGGCTGCAACTTCGGCCCGGGCCGCACCGACCAGGCCCACCAGCGCGGCGAGTTCGTCGAGGTCGACGCGATGGTCGATGCCCACGCCCGCCTGACCCACTTCCTCACGGGCTGACCACCGCCCACCCCGCGCGCCCGCCCCGTGCATTCCCCTCGCCAGGGCCGTTGCTGCGGACATTTCGGCGGGTTGACGCCCTCATGTCCGCAGCAACGTCCGACAGGCGGGGCTC
>CAZDIF010000080.1:0-8495 GCA_964505365.1 uncultured Actinomycetota bacterium | reverse complement strand
GCTGTCCCGTCGTCGGCGATGTCACGTTGCGGTGGCCTGGACCGTCCTTCTGGTAGCAAGGAGGTCCATGATGGCCCGCACGCCTGCGCAAGCCCTCGACCCGATCGCCCGTCCCGCGTGGTTGACCGAGGATGTCTGGCCGTTCGAGGTGAACACACTGCAGACCGATGGCGGGCGGGTCGCCTACACCGATGTCGGCTCTGGTCCAGTGCTGCTGTTCGTCCATGCGGGGATGTGGTCGTTCGTGTGGCGGGACGTGATCGCGTCGCTGTCGAACCGCTATCGCTGTGTCACGTTCGATCCGCTCGGGTCAGGGCTGTCTGACCTGGTCCCGGCGGGCCAGCGGTCGCTGACGACCGTCCGCGACAGCCTCGTCGGACTGGTGGAGGAGCTCGAACTGACCGATGTCACGCTCGTGCTGCACGACCTCGGTGGCCCTGCTGCGATGGCGGCCGCCTCGAGGTTCACGGATCGGCTCCGGGGCCTCGTGGCAACCGGCAGCTTCGTGTGGAAACCTTCCGGGTTTCTGTTCCGGTTGATGTTGTGGCTGTTCGGGTCGGCCGTGATGCGTGAGGTCGACGCCTACAGCGGGTGGCTGCCTGCCCTGTCTACGACACGTTTCGGGGTGGGCAGGAGGCTCGACCGTGCCTCTCGACGGGCGTTCCGACGCGGGATGGGGCGCGGGTCTCGGCGCACCATGCACCTGCTGTTCCGCTCGGCTCGGCGCAGCACCGTGGTGTACGAGGAGGCGGACATGGCGATCCGGGGGCTGGCCGACCGGCCGTTGCTCACCGTTTTCGGGCAGTTCGGCGACTACCTCCGCTTCCGACCGAAGTGGCGTGAACGTTTCCCCCGGATCGAGGAGCATCTGGTCCCACGGGGACTTCACTTCCCGATGTGCGACGACCCAGCACTGGTCGCCGCGACCATCGACTCGTGGTGGATCCGTCAGGTCGCCCTGTCAGCCGGCACAACGGAGACCGGCTGATGGCAGTGCCGGGCATCGAGGCCGCATGGGTCCAGCACCGCCGGCGCGTCCTGGACGTCGCCTACCGGCTGCTGGGCAGCCTCACCGAGGCTGAGGACATCGCCCAAGACGTGTGGCTGCGGCTCACCCGCACCGACCAGGCAGAGATCCGCGACATCGAGGGCTGGCTGGTGACCACGACCGCGCGGTTGTCCCTCGACCACCTCAGATCGGCCAAGGTAGCCCGCACCAGCTACGTCGGCCCATGGCTGCCCGAGCCGCTGCTCGTGGCCAACGACCAGGATCCCGCCGACCAAGTCACCCTGGACGAGTCGGTGCGCATGGCCCTGATGGTGGTGCTGGAGCGGCTGTCGCCGGCCGAACGCACGTCCTACGTGCTGCATGACGTCTTCGGCGTGCCGTTCGAAGAGGTCGCCGCCATCGTCGGCCGCAGCGTCGCCGCATGCCGACAGCTCGCAAGCCGTGCCCGGCGTGCGATCCAGGCCCATCAACGATTCCCGGTCGATCAGGCCCAGCTGCGGATCACCGTGGAGGCCTTCCGGCAGGCGTGCGAGGTCGGCAGCGTGGAGGCTCTGGCCGCGGTTCTGGACACGTCCGCAACTGGCTGGTTCGACTCTGGCGGCCTGCTTCCCGGCGCACCAACCGGCGTGGTCAAGGGCCCCGACGCGATTGCCATGCGACTCCTCGAATCGGTGCGGTCGCGGCCGGTGGTGTGGGAGGCCGGCGAGGTCAACGGCGAACCCGGAGTGCTCCTCACGCTGGCCGGGCGCGTCGTGACCGTGATCGCACTCGAGATCTCCGGAGGCTTCGTGACCCGCATCCACGCGGTGGGCAACCCCGCAAAACTCACCCGGTGATTGAGAAGCCGGTCGTGCCCGGTGAGACTTGTCGACACGGGTCGAGTGGCGCCGGGGCCGTGGCCGGTCGTGCGGGCAGGTTGCCCTGGGCGGCGCAGATCGGCGCGCAACTCGCAGGGGGCGGTCACTCCGTCGGCGTCACCTTGGTCAGCCCGGCGGGAGCGTCCGGGTCGAGGCCGCGTTCGCGCGCGAGTGACTCGGACAGCTGCTGCGCGCGCACCACCGCAACGATCGGCGCGAGCGGCTCGGCGAGCCCGGACGGGACTGGCAGGTCCGCCCCGTCGCCGGGGACGACGCGGAACACCCGGGCCCCGCGCTGCTCGAGGACGCCGACCAGGTCCAGCATGTCCGGCTCGGCGGGGCCGGGCACGTGGAAGGCGAGGACCGGGAACTCCCGCTCGACCACGGCGATCGGTCCGTGGCGCAGATCGGCGGCGGAGTAGCCCTCGGCCAGGAGCGAGGCGGTCTCCTTCAGCTTCAGCGCGGCCTCCAGAGCGATCGCGTAGAGGAACCCGCGGCCGACGGCGATGAGTCCGGGGGCGTCGCCGATCGTTGCGGCCAAGCGGCGAGCCGGGCTGTCGTCAGCGAGAACTGCCTCGACCGCCTCGGGGATCGCCTCCCAGTCCTGCGGCGACCATGGTGCCTGCCCCAGAGCTTCGGCCAGGAACGCGAACGCGGCGAGCTCCGCAGTGAAGGTCTTGGTCGCCGGTACGGCGCGTTCTTCCCCCGCTTGCAGATCGATGGCGACGTCGGCCTGCTCCACCAGGCTGCTCGACGGGGCGTTGGTCACCGCCACGGTCACCGCCCCGGCGGCCCGGAGCCGTTCGGTGACGGCGACGATCTCCGGGGTCTCCCCGGACTGGCTGACGCCGACGGCGAGGTATCCCTCAGCGTCCACGGGTACCTGATAGAGCGTGTGCAGGCTGGGGGCGGCCATCGCCGGGGGGCGGCCAGCGGCCGCCTCGAGGACGTACCGCCCGTAGACGGCGGCATGGTCGGAGGACCCTCGCGCGACCAGCACGATCCCGTCGAGCCGCTCGGGGAGGACGGCCCGCACCCCCGCTACGAGATCCTCGCGACGGTGCAGCATGCCGGCGAGCACCGCTGGCTGCTCGGCCATCTCGGCGGCCATCAGGCTCACGGGTTCGCCTGCCCCTCGCCGGGGCGCTGAACGCGAGCGGGGTCCACCCGCTGGAGCCGGTGGTGGAGCTCGAACCGGTCGCCCCGATAGACCGACCGGACGTACTCGACGATCTGCCCGGAACGTTCCTGCGTCGTCCGCTCGATCAGGAAGGCCGGCCGATCCGCCTCGGTGGCGAGCAGCTTCGCCTCCTGGTCGGTCAGCGCGACGGCGCGGACCCGCTGCTCGGCGGCGGCCAACTCCACGCCCCAGCGGCGGGCGAGCACCTCGTACAGCGACCGGTCCGACAGGTCGACGCCCTCCAGATCACGGAACCGGGCGGCCGGCAGGTTGGCCCATTCGAGTGCGATCGGCCCGCCGTCGACCGTGCGGATCCGCTCGATGCGGACGACGAGCGCGTCTGTGGGAAGCTCGAGGTGCCGCGCGACGATCGCCGGGGCGGGCACCACCCCCTGGGACAGGACGACCGATCCGGCCTGCAGCCCCCGCGCCCGCATGTCCTCGGTGAACGAGGTGAGACGCTCGGGTTGCTCGAGCCGCGGTTCGGCGACGAACGTCCCGTGCCCCTGGACGCGGTAGGCGAGCCCCTTCGCGACCAGTCCGTCGACGGCACGTCGGGCGGTCATCCGGGCCACGCCGTACCGCTCGGCCAAGACCCGCTCGGATGGCAGCCGGTTGCCGGGCTTGAGCGAACCGACGAGCTCCTCGAGGATCTCCTGCAGCTGCTCGGCCTTCGCCTGACTGTGGTCGATCGCGACCGGCAACGGCCCCGGCTCCGGCACTGCGCCCCCCTGACCCTCCATCGTCACAGCCTCGGGATGCGGGCAAGGTAACGGCTGGCCAGTTGCCGGTTCCGTTCGTCGCCGCCCGCCACGTTCGCGCTCGCCCAGATCGGCAGGTCCACCTCCTCGGCGGCGGCGCGCTCGGCGAGGCGGGTCAGCAGCAGATTCCACGCGAACGCCGCGCTCAGCGACGACAGCGGGCCCGTGGGGGCCGGGCCGCCGTCGAACGCCGCGTCCCCGGGAGGCGTGAGCGTGTCGATCACGTAATCGGCGACGTCGCCGAGCTTCCCGTCGGCCCGCGCCGGGCCCTCCTGCATGTGGCGCACGGAGACGACGGCGGCCACGGGGGTGCCGGCGCGTCTCAGTTCGGCGGCGAGCTCGACTGGAACCGGGTTCAGCCCCGAATTGGAGAACACGACGGCAGCGTCGCGGTCCGTGGGGGCCGCCTCGGCCACGAGGAGTCTCGCCAGCCCGGGGGTCCGCTCGATCAGGGTGCTCGCCGCCCCGCCCGCCAACGGCAGCAGCCCCGGGTGGTACAGCGGATACACGCACGCGAGGCCCCCCGCGCGGTAGAAGGTCTCGAGGACGAGCGCGATCGAGTGGCCGGTCCCGGCGGTGTAGATCAGGCCGTCGCGGCGGACCACCTCGAGGAAGAGGTCGGCGAGCTCGTCGAGGACCGCTCCGTTCGCCTCCTCCACCTTCTCGAGGTGGTCGCGGATCCGCGCTCCGAACGCTGCGGCTCGTACCTCAGACCGCATCCGCGACCGCCTCCTCGAGCAGCCTCTCCGCCTCGGTCGCGTCGGCCGCACCGCGGAGACGCTCGTCGAGACCTGAGGTCAGCGCCCGGGCGAGCGCCGCCAGCAGGCCGACGTGCTGGTCCGAATCCGGTGAGCCGAATGCGAACACGAGGTCGACCGGGTCGTTGTCGGGGTGTCCGAACGGGACCGGGTCGGCCAGCGTCGTCGCCGCGAGGCAGAGGCGGACGACGCCGTCCTCGGGGCGGGCGTGGGCCAGCGCGATCCCCGGGGCGAGGACCACGTAGGGGCCGTGCTCGTCGATCATCGCGATGCACCGCTCGGCGTATCGACCCTCCACGGCGCCTTCCTCCTCCAAGGGGGCACAACTGGCCCGGACGGCTTCACGCCACCCTTGCACCTCCACCCGGAAGTCGGCCCGGACGACCGGGCCGTCACCAGCCGGTTCCGCGGATGCTATTCCAGCCACCCCTGCTTGCGGAGCCCCTCGCGGAGCTGCTCCTTCAACACTTCCTTGTCCATGAAGTTCGTCACCGCTATCACCACCGGCGCGGCGTCAGCGAAGTCATCGGTGTGCATGCCCTGACCCAGGATGACGTCGGCGTGCATCCCACGGGCCGACGACACGTCGGCCGCCTCGACCTTCGCCCCGACGCCGAGGTCCCGCAGCGCTTCCTCGGCGGTCATCCGGAGCATGAGGCTGCTGCCCATCCCGACCCCGCAGATCGTCAGGACCCGGAGGGGTTCACCGTCCGATGTCGTCACTGCTCACCCTCGCCGCTCGTCGCTGGTCTTGGTGCTGCCGGTGTCCGCGGTCGCCTCCCCCTCGGCCGCGGTGTGCTCCGCCCGGACGACGCCGTCGACGCTCTCGCGGGTAAACGGGCTGGTGCCGGCGCTCGGCGCCGCTTCGACGACCTCCGGCCGGCGGCTCATGACGACCACCATGATGGCGAACAGCACCGCGAACACCCCCGCGACCACCCAGATCATGGACGGGTTGGCGCCGAACGGGGCGCCGACCGCCATGATCAGCCAGGTGAGGATGTACCAGTCGGGGTCGGCGAGCGTGGCCAGCTCCGGCGCCGTGTCCGACAGCATCCCCCAGGTGATGGCCTGACCGAAGGCGAGGAACACCCCGTTGATCGCACCTCCGAAGACCGCGCCCTTCCAGCCGGCGACGGCGTTGCCGAAGATCGCGGCGCCGGCTCCCGGGAAGAACAGCATGATCATGGGTGGGACGAGCACGAACCAGCCGATCGCGGCGAACACGCCCATCAGGACGAGGAACACCACGGTGCTCGCCACGAACCCGACCATGACCGCGGTCGGGGCGAACGGGAAGACCGTCGGCACGTCGAGGGCGGGACGGGATCCGGGGATGAGCCGGTCGCTGACCCCCTTGAAGGCCGGGACGATCTCGGCGAGGAACATCCGGACGCCGAACAGCAGGATTGCGATGCCGGCGGCGAACCGGAACGCGGAGATGAACCCCCACACCCACGGGTTGACGTCCTCGTTGTAGGCGGCTGCCTGCTCGGCCACGACCCCCTGGTCGGCGAAGATCATCGCCAGCAGTGTGATGACCCCGATCACGAGCGCCGTGGAGACGTTCACGTCCTTGAAGAACGACAGCTGCCGCGGAAGCCGGAGCCGCTCGGTGCCTTCTTCCGGCGATCCGAGCCGCTTCCCCCGACCGGCGATCCAGCACGCGGCCGAACTGGTGTGCCCGTAGCCCCAGTCGTCCGATCCGATGACCCGGCGCATGAGCGGTGCCATGTACATCGGCTGGATCGTCCAGTAGGCCGCGACGATGACTGCGCCGGCCAGCACGAGTGTTCCCTGTCCGACGTCACCGAACACCTCGACGAGGGCGGCGGTGACGATGACGCTGATCCAGAACATCAGGTGCCCGGTCAGGTACACGTACCTGGCGGCAGGGATGAGCCGGACCGCCACGATGTGGAGGAAGAAGGCGACGGTGATCACCAGCGCGATCGTCCCGCCCTGCGTGCCGAGGAAGTCCCCGAGCGTGTTGGTCGCCTCCGGCGGCTCGAGCCCGACGGCGCTCGACACGATCGTCTGGAACGCGACGAGCCCTTCCACGAACACGTCGATGCCGATGAACAGGACGATCACCCCGATGGTCGCCCGCAGCGCGCCGGCGACGAGTTCCTCGATCGGCTTCCTCTGCAACAGGAGCCCAATGAGGGTGATCAACCCGATGAGGATCGCAACCTCGTTGAAGATGTTGGTCGCGATCCACTCCAGAACGTTCTGGAGGCCTTCCATGACAGCCCTCCCTGTAACAGCCCGGTCGAGGAGCCTCCAGCTCGTGCAACCCTCCCGGAGTCCGGAGACCCTCGTGCACCGCCTCAGAACACGAAGATAATTGGTATATACCAGCTGGTCAATACATCTTTGGAGAGAGGTGGCACCATGCGGTTGGGCGTTGCCGCTGCCCTGGTCGCGGGCGGAATCGTCCGCGGAGACGTGGCGATCGAGGACGGCGCGATCGCCAGGGTCGGCCTCTCACCTGCGGGCCGATCGGGGTTGGCCGTACCCGGCTTCGTCGACCTGCAGGTCAACGGATTCGCTGGGGTCGACTTCCTCGCGGCCGACGCCGACGCCTACGGCCAAGCGGGGCAGGCCCTTGCCGCCACGGGGGTGACCGCATACCAGCCAACCCTCATCTCGTCACCCCTCGACGTCTACTGGCCTGCGCTCGAAGCTGCGCAGGAGGCTCGCGGCAAGCAGGAAGGGCCGAGGATCCTCGGCGTCCACCTCGAGGGCCCCTTCCTCAACCCGACGTGGGCCGGAGCCCACGACACCGCCCATCTCCGAAACCCCGACCTCGGCCTTGCCGATCGGCTGTGCGACGCCGGACCCGTGAGCTACATGACCCTCGCTGCAGAGTTGCCGGGTGGCGTCGACCTCGTCTCGCACCTCGTTCGCCGGGGCGTCGTGGTCTCGCTCGGGCACTCGGACGCCGACGCCGACGCGGCCCACGCCGCCTACAACCGCGGCGCGACCGCCATCACCCACCTGCACAACGCGCAGCGCCGGTGGTCGTCGCGAGACCCAGGCCTGTCCGGCGTCGCTCTCACCCGTCCCGATGTCGTGGTCCAGGCGATCGTCGACCTGGTCCACCTCGCCCCCGAATCGGCGTATGCCGCCTTCCTCGCCGCCCGTGGCCGGTTCGCCCTCGTCACGGACACGATCGAGGCGGCCGGGCTTGCACCCGGTCGCTATCGACTCGGTGATCGGCAGGTCACCGTCACCGAGCGCGACGTCCGACTCGACGACGGCACGCTGGCCGGAAGCATCCTCACGATGGACCAGGCGGTGCGCAACCTCGTCGACCTCGGCGCGAGCCTCGCCGACGCGATCGACGCCGCCACCCGAGTGCCGGCGACGCTCGTGGGTCGGCCGGAACTGGGGACGCTGCGACCAGGGACCCCGGCGGACGTTGTCGTCCTCGACGACCACCTCGACGTCGTGCGGACCATCGTCGCGGCCGCAGAGGCATTCGCACGCTGACGTGACTGGCCGCCGGGTCGACGCCTGGTGACGTCGGAGCCGGCAATCCTGCCGGGCGAAGAAGAACGACTGCAGGCCGGCGAGGTCGTCGGTGCACGCACCATCGCCTCATTGGAGGCTGGCGCTGACGCTGCCAGCGACGGGCTGACGGTTCTCAGCTCCGCCGTGGGCGGCCGCGTACCCCCGAGTTCGCCACCAACATGGCTACGAGTCACCGATACCGGTCGCCGCATCGACTCACATCGCGCCAGCACTTGTGGATGTTCGGTCTCCGGAGACTGGGTGCCCGCAAGCACGGCTACACCCATGAAGTGCCCATATCGCTCAGTGACGGCGGCGACGAGAAGTGCTTAGACCGGGCGATCTACAGCGGTCCCGTCGGTGATGGCGTTCGCCGAGGTCCAGTGTCGCTCACGAACATGAGCTACTGCCAAG
>CAZDIF010000079.1:0-8597 GCA_964505365.1 uncultured Actinomycetota bacterium | reverse complement strand
GGCTGACCACCTGGGTGACGCCGGTCAGCCGCCGGAACGCGTCGGAGTAGATGAGCCGGTCCGCGTCGACGACCCCGTCCGGGCGCGTGTGGCGCCGCTCGGGCTCGGCCCGTTCCCCGCCGCGCGCGGGCACGTCCGCGCCGGTCGGATCCGGCACCGCCGCCTCGGCCACGTTGCACCTCCTCCTGGTGGCCACCATAGGCCGACCAGTGGGGTGCACGATCAGACCCGCGCCAGCTTCTCGGGATTGCGGATCGCCTGGATCTCCGCAACCCCGCCGTCGTCGACGTGGAGCACGAACAGGACCGCGACCTCGCCGTCGACGCGACCGACCAGCCCGGGTTCGCCGTTCACCTCCACGAGGTCGACGGTGGCGGCCTCCCCGGCCTGGCGCCAGATGCCGAGCAGGAACCGCGCCACCCGGTCGGCGCCGTGGAGCGGGCGGCGGGCAGCGCTGGCCCGGCCTCCGCCGTCGCTGGTCAGGACGACGTCGGGGGCGAGGACCGCCATGACGCGGTCCAGCTCGCCCGTCTGGCAGGCGGCGAGGAACGCCTCGGCGACGGCCTGGCGCCGGTCGGCGTCCGCCTCGTAGCGGGGCCGGCGGTCCTGCAGGTGGGCCCGGGCCCGGCTGGCCAGCTGCCGGACCGCCGCGGGAGAGCGGTCGAGCATCCGCGCGATCTCGTCGTGCGGGTGGCCGAACACGTCGTGCAGGAGGAACACCGCCCGCTCGGCGGGCGACAGGGACTCGAGCACGACGAGGAAGGCCAGCGTCATCGTGTCCGCGGCCTCGGCGGCGTCCGCCGGGTCGGTGTCGTCGGTGAGCAGGGGCTCGGGCAGCCACGGACCGACGTAGGTCTCGCGCCGGCGACGTGCCGCGGTCAGGCGGTCGAGGCAGATCCGCGTGGTCACCGTGGTCAGCCAGGCCGCCGGGTTGTCGATCGCAGCCCTGTCGGCGGCGGCCCAGCGGGCCAGCGCGTCCTGCACGGCGTCCTCGGCCTCGGCCACCTCGCCGATCATCCGGTACGCCAGCCCGAACAGCCGACGGCGTTCGGCCTCCAGGTCCACGGATGCCGCCGTCACGCCGCCACCTCGTCCCGACTGGCCACCGCGCCCGGTGCGGGCACGCGGCCGGCGACCAGCAGCCGCAGGGGCAGCAGCACCTGGACCGCCAGCGCAGCGATCTGGGCGACCGCGTCCCCGACCTCGAACGGTCCGAGGTGCGTGGCGTGGTAGGCGAGGTGGGGCACGGCGAAGACGAGGATGGCGATCGCCACGATCCCCGTCAGGGCGCGCCGACGGACGGCGGCGCCCACGACGACGGCCAGCGCCAACTGCAGGGCGCCGACGTCCCGGACCAAGTGCTCATTGTGGGGGCCGTCGAGCGCCACCCACGCACGGCCGAACGGGAAGTCGCCGTGGAACGAGTCGGGCAGCACCAGCGCCCACGCCCCCACCGCGAGGAAGCCGACGGTGAGCACGACCAGCAGCGTGCGGCGCTCTGTCTCACGCATCGCCCAGCTCCTCGATGACCCGTCGCCATCCATCATGCACGTCCGGGACGCGCGGCGCCCAGCCGGTGGCGTCACGGAACGTCGAGGCGTCGAGCCGCACCGAGCGGTCGAGGGCCGCCATGGGCCCCACTCGGGCGAGCCACCGGGGCGGGAGGCGCAGGGACCGTCCCAACGCGGCCCCGAGGGCGTCGGCGTGCTCGCGCCGTCGGGCGGGTCGCTGATCCGCGACGGCGTACACGCCCGCCGGGGCGTGCAGCGCGGCGACGACCGCCGTGGCGGCATCGTCCAGGTGCAGGGCTGGCAGGAACCCGTTGGGGTCGCCGGGGAACGGTGCGACCCCGAACCGGCGGGCCATCCGAACCTGGTCGCGCGTGTGCATGGCGTCCCGGCCGTAGAACTGGCCGAAGCGCAGGGCGACCCCGGTCGCGCCGCCGGCGGTGACCCGCTGGGCCGCGGCCTCGGCGTCCAGCGCCGTGCGGGCCTGCGGCATCGGGTCGAGTGGGGCGGCCTCGTCCACCCAGCCCTCCCCGGCGTCGGCGAACACGCCGAAGAACGACTCGCGCACGTACCGGCCCGCCCCCGTGGCCAGCACGGCGTCGGCCATGATCGCGCTGGCCTCGGAGCGCAGCCGGTCGTTGTCGCGCCAGGCCGACCGGCGGGCCATCCGGTTCGTGGGCGGGATGCGGGTCGCCAGGTCGACCACCGCGTCGTGCCCGTCGACGGCGCCCTTGACGGCGGCGGCGTCGAACAGGTCGAGGTCGATCGGCGTCGCCCCGGCGGCGCGCACCTGATCGGGTCGCGAACGCGCGACTGCCGTGACGTCGTGGCCGGCGGCGAGCAGGGGCAGCACCCGCCGACCGAGCACGCCCGTGGCACCGGTGACGAGGATCCTCATGGAGCGTCCGTTTCGTGGGAGGTCATCAGCACCGACGATCCGGGGCGCCGAAATGTGACATGACTCGCCCGCTGGCGTGCCCCGTCCCGACTTGACAGCCACCACGCATCGCCTATCGTTGGGTAATCGATTACCGGCAATCGATTACCGAACCGCCCGAACCAAGCGGCGGAGAACGGCGGGAGCAGGACGTGGACGCGGACGGACCGGTCACCATGCGGCACGTCGCCGAGCGTGCCGGTGTGAGCACGGCCAGCGTCTCCCGCGTGCTGTCCGGCACGCGACCGGTCACCCCGGAGGTCGACGCCGCCGTCCGACGGGCCGCCGAGGAGCTCGGCTACCGGATGAACCACGCGGCCCAGTCGCTGCGGCGCCAGCGGACCGGCGTCATCGGCATGGTCGTCCCGCACATCACCAACCCGTTCTTCCCTGCCCTGGTCGACGCGGTCGAGCAGCGGCTGCACGACGAACATGGCTGGTCGCTGCTGCTGTGCGACTCGCACGGCACCCCCGACCACGAGCACGAGCGCCTCTCGTCCCTGCACCGCGGCCGTGTCGACGGCCTGCTGATCATCCCCGCCCACGTCACCGACAGCGCGGCCGCGGTCGACGAGGCCGCCGAGGCGATGCCGGTGGTCCAGGTCGACCGCTGGTCGACGAACGCCGCCGCCGACGTCGTCGCGATGGACCACCACGACGCGATGCGGACCGTCATCGCCCACCTCGCCGAGCTCGACCGGCGCCGCGTTGCCTACCTCGGCGCGACCGACACCGACAGCGCCGCCGAGGAACGCCACGCCGGCGTGCTCCGGGCGATCGCGGACCACGGGCTGACGCTGACCACGACGCACGCGGGCGACTACACCGCGCACTTCGGCGAGGTGGCCGCCCGACGGCTGCTCGACGACGACGCCGTGCCCGAGGCCATCGCCTGCGGCAACGACCTCATCGCCCTCGGCGTGCTGCGCGCGCTCGGCCACGCCGGCGTGGCGGTCCCCGACGACGTGGCGGTCACCGGCGTCGACGGGATCATCTTTGCAGACCTCACGACGCCACGGCTGACCACGATCGTGCAGCCGGTCGACGCGATCGGCGCCACCGCGGTGGAGCGCCTCGTGGCCCGCATCGACGGCGAGGAGGCGGATCCGACCCGGGAGCTGCTGCCCGGCACCCTCCGGGTGGGTCCGTCCACCGTGGGCGCGGCCGCCCCGCCCCACCACGGGGGTGGTGCGTGATGGCGGGACTGCGGTGCGAGGGTCTGGTCAAGCGCTTCCCCGGGACGCTCGCCCTGGACGATGTGGACCTGTCCGTGGACTTCGGCGAGGTCGTGGTGCTGCTCGGGGAGAACGGCGCCGGCAAGTCGACGCTGGTCAAGTGCATCTCGGGGGTTCACCGACCGGACGCCGGATCGATGACGTTCGACGACCGGGCGTGGGCGCCGGAGTCGCCCCGCGACGCCATCGCTGGTGGCATCGGGATGATCCACCAGGAGATGACGCTCCTCCCCCAGCTGTCCATCGCGGAGAACATCCACCTCGGGCGGCTACCCACCACGGGCGGCTGGGTCGACCGCCGCGGCATGCGCACGGCCGCCCGGGAGGTGCTCGAGCGCGTCGGCCTCGACCTCGACCCCGGCGTCCGCGTGGCCCGGCTGTCCGTCGCGCAGCAGCAGCTCGTCGAGATCGCCAAGGCGCTGGCGCTCGACGCCCGGCTGCTGATCCTCGACGAGCCCACCGCAGCCCTGGGCGGCGATGACGCCGCGCGGCTGTTCGGCATCGTCGACGATCTGCGCGCCGAGGGGGTCGGGTTCATCCACATCTCGCACAGGCTCGAGGAGGTTGCCCGCGTCGGCGACCGCGTCGTCGTGCTGCGCGACGGCCGCCGGGTCGCCGCGTTCGATGACCCCCGCACGCCGCAGGGGCAGCTCGTCCGGGCGATGGTCGGCCGGTCCGTCGACGAACACATGGGCCAGCCCGCGCCGCGCGGCGACGAGGTGGTGCTGCGGGTCCGCGACCTGCGGCGCGACGGCGTGTTCGAGGGCGTCAGCTTCGACCTCCACCGCGGCGAGGTGCTGGGCATCGCCGGCCTCGTCGGGGCCGGCCGCACCGACGTCGCCCGCGCGCTGTTCGGAGCCGAGCCGCCCTCCGGCGGGACGATGGAGCTGGACGGCCGGCCCTACACCCCGGCGCAGCCCGACGACGCCGTCCGCGCCGGCGTGGTGCTCGTCCCCGAGGACCGCAAGACCCAGGGCGTCGTGCTCGACCTGTCCGTGGGCGACAATCTCGCCCTGCCGTCACTGCAGGCCCTCGGACCCGTGGTCACCCCCGGCCGGGTCGAGGCCGTGGCCCGGCAGGAGACCGACCGCCTGCGGATCAAGGGTCGCGCCCGTCAGTCGGCCCGCACGCTGTCCGGCGGCAACCAGCAGAAGGTCGTCATCGGCAAGTGGCTGCACCGCGAGCCCCGGGTGCTGATCTTCGACGAACCCACCCGCGGCATCGACGTCGGGGCCAAGCGGGCCATCCACGAGCTCATCCACGACCTGGCCGCCCGTGGTGCGGCGGTGGTGATCATCTCCTCCGACCTGCCCGAGGTGCTCGGGCTCAGCCACCGGGTCCTCGTCATGGCCGCGGGTCGCCAGACGGCGGTGCTGGACCGGGTCGATGCCACCGAGGAGGCCGTCATGACCCACGCGGTGCCCAAGGAGCAGCAGCCATGAGCACGACCACCAAGACGGAGGTGGCCACGGAGCGGCGCTCCGCGTCGGAGCTGCTCGAGGCCAGCGGCCCGCTCGTCGGGCTCGCGGTCCTGATCGTGATCATGTCACTGCTGTCGCCGGCGTTCCTCACGCTGACGAACGCCTTCAACGTCCTGCAGCAGATCTCCGTACTGGCGATCCTCGCGCTGGGCGCGACGGCGGTGATCGTCACCGCCGGAATCGACCTGTCGGTCGGCTCGGTCATGGCGCTCGGGGGCGTGGCCATGGCCTGGGCCGTCGGCATCGCGGGCCTGCCCATGGCCGTTGCGATCGTCGTCGGGCTGGCCGCCGGAGCTGGCATCGGCCTGCTCAACGGCGTGCTCATCACCGCCGGCCGCCTGCCCCCCTTCATCGCGACCCTGGCCACCCTGTCGATCGCCCGCGGGCTGGCCCTGGTGATCAGCGACGGCCGGCCGATCTCCGGGTTCCCCGACTGGTTCCGGGCCATCGCCACCTACGACGTCAGCGGCGTCGTGCCCCTCTCCGTGCTGCTCGTGGTCGCGCTCTACGTACTCGGCTGGCTGCACCTCAACCGCCGCCCCGGTGGCCGCGAGCTGTACGCGATCGGTGGCAGCGAGGAGGTCGCCCGGCTGTCGGGCATCCGCGTCAACCGTGCGAAGCTCCGGGTCTACACCACCGCCGGCCTGCTTGGCGGCCTCGGCGGCGTGCTGCTGGCGGCTCGCCTGAACAGCGCCCAGCCCAACGCCGGCGTCGGACTCGAACTCGACGTGATCGCCGCCGTGGTCATCGGCGGCGCCAGCCTCTCTGGCGGCGCGGGCAGCGTCGTCGGGACCTTCGTCGGCGCCCTGATCATCGGGGTGCTGCGCAACGGCCTGAACCTGCTGAACGTGTCGTCGTTCTGGCAGCAGGTCGTGATCGGCGGCGTGATCGCGGCCGCCGTGCTCACCGACACCCTCCGCCGCCGGTCCAGCTGACGGCGGCGCCCGTCCTCGTACCAACCCTGTTCGGAAAGGAACAGCACATGAGGAACCGCATACTGATCCTGCTGGCCGTCCTGGCCGTCACCCTGGCGGCCTGCGGCACGGGTGGCGCCACCGGCGGTGACGCCGGCGCGACCGACACCGGCACCACGGGCACGTCCGACGGCGCCACCGGCGGCGGCACGGTCGGGCTGGCCCTGTCCACCCTGCAGAACCCGTTCTTCGTCACGCTGCGCGACGGCGCCCAGCAGGCCGCCGACGACGCCGGCATCGAGCTGGTCGTCGCCGACGCGCAGGACGACGCGCAGACCCAGGCCGACGACCTGCAGAACTTCATCAGCCAGGGCGTCGACGTGATCGTCGTCAACCCGGTGGACTCCGCCGCCATCGTGCCGTCGATCGAGGCCGCCAACGAGGCCGGCATCCCGGTCGTGACCGTCGACCGTGGCGCCGACGGCGGCGAGATCGCCTCCCACATCGCCAGCGACAACGTGCTTGGCGGGCAGCTCGCCGGCGAGTACCTGTTCGAGCAGATCGGCGGGGCCGGCAACGTCGCCATGCTGGAGGGCGTGCCCGGCACCTCGGCTGCGCGCGACCGCGGCGAGGGCTTCACCAACGCCCTGGACGAGGCCGCCGACGTCGAGCTTGCCGCCAACCAGACCGCGAACTTCAACCGCGAGGAGGGCTTCACCGTCGCCCAGAACATCCTGCAGTCGAACCCGGAGCTGGACGGCATCTTCGCGCAGAACGACGAGATGGCGCTCGGCGCGGTCGAGGCCGCTCGCGAGGCCGGCGCCCTGGAGGACCTCGTGATCGTCGGGTTCGACGCCACCGACGACGCGCTCGCGGCGATCGAGGCCGGCGAGATGGCGGCCACCGTCGCCCAGCAGCCCGACGTCCTCGGCGCCCGCGGCATCGAGACTGCCGCCGCGATCATCGCCGGCGACGAGGTCGACGCCGAGCAGCCCGTCGAGGTGCAGCTCGTGACCGCCGACAACGTGAGCGAGTTCACCGAGTGATGGCAACCGCCACCCCTCGAGCCGACGGCGACCCGTCCGTGGTCGTCGTCGGCTCGCTCAACCTCGACGTGGTCGTGCTGGCCCCTCACCATCCTCGCCCCGGCGAGACGGTGCTGGGCCACGACCACGCCGAGTACCCGGGCGGCAAGGGCGCCAACCAGGCGGTTGCCGCGGCCCGGCTCGGGGCACGCACGGCGATGCTCGGCCGCGTCGGCGAGGATGCCGCGGCGGACCAGCTGCGGGCCTCGCTGACCGACGCCGGGGTGGACCTCGCGCCCCTGCGGACCACCCCCGGCGTGCGCACCGGCGCCGCGTTCATCACGGTGGACGACGCGGGCGAGAACACGATCGTGGTCTCCCCCGGCGCCAACGCACACCTGGCCGGTGCCGATGTCGACGACCACCGGGAGTTGCTGGCCGGCGCCGACGTGTGCCTGCTGCAGCTCGAGGTGGCCGACGAGGTGGTCGCCGCAGCGGCCGGGGCCACCGGCGGCCGCGTGGTGCTCAACCCCGCGCCGGCACGCGACCTGCCCGCCGCCATCCTGGCGGAGGTGGACGTGCTGGTCCCGAACGCGGGGGAGCTTGCCCTGCTGGCCGGGCGCGAGGCGGCGCCGTCCGACCCCGACGACCTCGCCGCCCTGGCGCGGTCGCTGCCCGTGCCGACGGTGGTCGTGACGCTCGGGGCCCGTGGGGCCCTGGTCGTCACGGACGACCGCGTCGAGCACGTCCCGGCCCCGGTGGTCGAGGTCGTCGACACCACCGCGGCCGGAGACACCTTCTGCGGGGCGCTTGCTGCCGCGTTCGTCCGCGGTGACGACGTGGCCACCGCCACCCGATGGGCCGTCGCTGCTTCCGCGCTGTCGGTGCAGCGTGCCGGCGCGCAGCCGTCGATCCCGACACTGGACGAGATGGAGGACGCTCCCCGTGCGACGTGACGGACTGTTGCACCCCGACCTGCTGGCGCTCACCGCCGACCTCGGCCATGGGCAGACCGTGTGCGTGGCCGACCCGGGCCTGCCCGTTCCCGGCCACGTGCCGACGATCACGCTGGCCTGGGCACCGGGTCGCCCGCCGATGGCCGCCGTGGTCGAGGCCCTGCTGGCCGAACTGGTCGTCGAGTCGGCGGTCACGGCCGATGAACTGGATCCCGAGTCGCCGCTCGGGAGCCGCCTGTACACGATCCTCGGCGGCGCCCGTGTGCCTGTCGAGACCGTTCCCCACGACGACCTCAAGGCCCGGTTGGACCACTGCGTCGCCGTCGTGCGCACCGGCGAGTTCACGCCGTACGCAAACGTCCTCCTGACGGCCGGCGTGCCGTTCTGACGGGGGACCGCGGAGAAATCGCACGCTTTCCACCGCCTCGACCATGCGTCGGTCCGGGGAGCCGTCCACACTGGCGCACGTTCCACGCCGTCCACGATCCGGGTACCCCATGACCGCCAGTTCCTGGCAGGACCTGCTCGATGGCCAGATGAC
>CAZDIF010000078.1:0-8798 GCA_964505365.1 uncultured Actinomycetota bacterium | reverse complement strand
TCGAGGTCGAGGAGGACGAGGCCGACGACCTCATGCTGGCGATCGAGTCCGAGCTCAACCGCCGGCGCTTCGGCCGGGTGGTGCGGCTGGAGATCGAGCCGGACATGCCGGCGGAGGTCCTCGAGCTGCTGGCCCGCGAGCTCAAGATCCCCGACGACCGCATCTACCGGGTCGCCGGGCCGCTCGGGCTCGACGGCCTCTTCTCCCTGTACGAGGTGGACCGCGCCGACCTCAAGTACGACCACTTCACCCCGGTCGTCCCGCACCGCCTGTCGACGATCGCCGGCGACGAGGCCGACGTGTTCTCGACGCTGCGGCGGGGCGACGTCCTGCTGCACCACCCGTACGACTCGTTCGGCTCGTCGGTGCAGCACTTCATCGACTCGGCGGCCCGCGACCCCGACGTGCTGGCCATCAAGATCACCCTGTACCGCACGTCCGGCCAGGGCTCGCCGCTGGTCCGGTCGCTGGTGAAGGCCGCCGAGGAGGGCAAGCAGGTCGTCGCCCTGGTCGAGCTGAAGGCCCGCTTCGACGAGGAGGCCAACATCGAGTGGGCCCGCGTGCTGGAGGAGGTCGGCGTCCACGTGGCCTACGGCGTGGTCGGGCTCAAGACCCACACCAAGGTCGCGCTGGTGGTCCGCCGGGAGGGCGACCGGGTCCGCCGCTACGGCCACATCGGCACGGGCAACTACAACGACCGCACGGCCCGGGTCTACGAGGACCTCGGGCTGCTGACGGCCGACCACCAGCTCGGGGCCGACCTGACCGACCTGTTCAACGAGCTCACCGGGTACGGGCGCCAGGGCGCCTACCGCAAGCTGCTGACCGCGCCCGCGACGTTCCGGCGGGGGACCCTCGCCTACATCCAGCGCGAGACCGAGGCCGACGACGGCCACATCATGATGAAGATGAACTCGCTGGTCGACGCGGAGGTGATCGAGGCGCTGTACGACGCCAGCCGGGCCGGCACCCCCGTCGACCTCGTGGTCCGGGGGATCTGCTGCCTCCGCCCGGGCGTGCCCGGCCAGTCCGAGACGATCCGGGTCCGGTCGATCGTGGGGCGCTACCTCGAGCACTCCCGGATCATGCGCTTCGGCAGCGAGGACCGCGGGTACGACTACCTGATCGGGTCCGGCGACCTGATGCCCCGCAACCTCAACCGTCGGGTCGAGGCCATCGCGCCGGTCGAGGGACCCGAGCTGCAGGGCCGCCTGCAGGAGATCCTGGACACGCTGTTCGCCGACGACGTGCTGGCGTGGGAGCTCGAGCCGGACGGTTCGTGGTCCCGGGTGCCGACCACGGTCGGCGTCGAGTCGCACCTGCGCCTGCAGGAGCTGGCGCTCCAGCGCCAGTGACGGGGGCGACGATGGACGACCAGACGGTTCGCGCCGCCGGGGGCGTGGTGCTCCGCGACGTGGATGGGACCCCACGGGTGCTCGCCGTCCACCGGCCCCGCTACGACGACTGGTCGCTGCCGAAGGGCAAGCTCGACCCGGGCGAGTCGTGGTACGCCGCGGCGGTGCGCGAGGTCCACGAGGAGACCGGCGTCACGGCCCGGCTCGTGGCCGAGCTCACCCCGACCCACTACGCCGACCGGCACGGGCGTCCCAAGCAGGTCCACTGGTGGACGATGCGGGTCGTCGACGAGGAACCGCGCGAACCCGACGACGAGGTCGACGAGGTCCGCTGGATGACGCCGGCCGACGCCGACGCCCTGCTGACCTACGACAGCGACCGCGCCCTCGTCCGGGAGGCCCTCGCCGCGTCCGACCGCCGCGTCGTGCTGGTCGTCCGCCACAGCCATGCCGGCGACCGCGGCCGCTGGGACGGCGACGACGCCGAGCGGCCGCTGTCGGACCGCGGCCACGACCAGGCCCGGGCGCTCGTCGACATGATGGGCCCGTGGCACGTCGGCCGGGTGGTGTCATCACCGCTCGTGCGCTGCGTGCAGACCGTGGACCCGCTGGCCGCCGACCGCGGCCTGACGGTCGAGGTCGACGTCCGCGTGGCCGAGGGTGCCGGCCCCGGCGACACGTGGGCGCTCCTGGACGAGGTGCCCAGCGGCACGGTCGTGTGCAGCCACGGCGACGTGATCGGGGACCTCATCAGCCACCTCGGCCGCCGCGGCGTGGTCGCGGCACCCGCCCGCTGGGAGAAGGGCTCGACCTGGGTCCTGACCCTCGACGGCGACCGCTCGGCCGTGGCAGCGACCCACCTGGACGCCCCGTGACGCCGCTGACGTCCACGCGACTGTCCGTCCTCGACCTGGGGTCCAACTCGTTCCACGTGCTGGTGGCCGACGTGGCCGACGACGGCACGGTCGTCCCCGTCGGCCGCGAGCGCGAGATGCTGCACCTCGGCTCGGTCGTGGCGCGCCACGGCCACGTCCCGGACGAGGAGCGCGCCCGGGCCGTCGCGGTGGTCGCCCACCTCACCGAGCTCGCCGGCCGCCTCGGGGCCGAGCAACGGCTGGCCGTCGCGACCTCGGCCCTGCGGGACGCCACGAACGGCACCGCGGTGGTCGCCGACATGGAGGCCGCCACGGGCACCCCGGTGCGGGTGATCGACGGCGACGAGGAGGCCCGGCTCGCCTACCGCGGAGTGCGGGCGTCCGTGGCCGTGCCGGACGAGCCCCTGCTGGTACTCGACCTCGGCGGTGGCAGCCTCGAGCTCGTGGTGGGCGACGGCGCCGACGTGGCCTGGTCGGCCTCGGTGGACGTGGGCGTGTCGCGGCTGTCCGCCGACGTGCCGAAGGACCCGCCGAAGCGCAAGCACGTCACGGCCCTGCAGGACCGGGTGCGCGACGCGGTCGCGCCGTTCCGTGACCGGATCGAGCAGCTCGCCCCGGCCGGCGTCGTCGCCGTCGGCGGGACCATCCGTGCCCTGGCGCGGATCGTGGCCGCCGAGGAGCACACGTGGCTGCCCGCCACCCTCAACCAGCTCCCCGTCATGACCGACGAGGTCGCCTCGCTGCAGGAGCGGCTCGTGCGCATGCCGGCGGACGAGCGGGCCGACGTCCCCGGCATGAAGGACAAGCGCGTCGACCGCATCCACGTGGCGGCGACCATCCTCGCCACGGCGCTGGACGCACTCGGGCTCGACGGCTTCCTGCTGTCGGACTGGGGCCTGCGCGAGGGCGCGCTGCTCGAGGCGGTCGGGCACGTCGAGCCGCCGGCGCCGGCCGACCTGCGACGCCGCGAGGTCGCCCGCGTGCAGGCCCAGTTCGGTCCCCCGCCGGGCGACGGCGCCCGGCGCACCGCCGGCCACCTCGCCCACGTCGCGGACCTCGCCGTGCAGCTGTTCGACGGCACGCGGACGCTGCACGAGCTCGGCGACCACGAGCGCGAGCTGCTGTGGTGCGGCGCCGCCCTCCACGACGTCGGCGAATCCCTCGCGCTGCGCGGGCACCACCGGCACGGGGCCTACCTCGTCGAGCACGCCGAGCTGCGGGGCTTCTCGCCCACCGAGGCGGCGATGCTGTGCTCGATGGTGCGCTTCCACAAGTCGCGGGGCCTGTCGACCTCGTACCCGCCCTACGGGTCGCTGCGGAAGGGCGACCGCCGCACCGTGGACCGGCTGGTGGCGCTGCTGCAGGTCGCCGACGGGCTCGACCGGGCCCGCGACCAGTCGGTGCGGCGGCTGGAGGTCGCCCGCGACGACGGCCACGTGGACGTGCGGCTGCGCGGTGACGAGCTGCACGTCGCCGAGGCCGAGGTCGAGCGCAAGACCCACCTGTTCGAGCGCGTGTTCGGCGTGGACCTGCGGGTCGCGGCCGGGGAGGTCACGGGGTGAGCGGTGGACGGCGACTGGGTGCGGCCTACCGGCGCGGTGTGGGGCCGGACGACGTGGGTCGGCGCGTGACGATCCGCCACCTCGTGGACGACGAGGGCCGCCGGCGCCCCACCGACGTCGTCGGCCACCTGCGGCGGTGGGACGACCCGGAGGTCGAGGTCGAGCGCCGCGACGGCACCCGGGTGGTGCTCGACGCGCGCACCATCGTCGCCTCCCGGGTGATCCCCGAGCCGCCGGTCAGGGAGTGACCTCGCGGGTGAAGACCAGCTGCACGACGGCCGCGTCGCGCCGCCAGGGGTCGAGGCGGTCCTTGCCGGGCGGGTCGTAGCGCTCGTGGAACGCCTGCAGCACCTCCTCGCGCTCGGCGTCGTCGCGTGACAGGAACGTGACCCGCGCCAGCCACGAGCGGCCCCCGACGCGCAGCACGCCCTGCTCCTCGGCCCGCAGGTTCATGCACCACTGGGTGAGCCCGCCCGATCCCGACATCAGGTACACGCCGCCGTCGGCGGGCACGAACCACAGTTCGGCGGTGTGGCGGCGGCCGGTCACGCGCGCCTGCGTGCTGAGGTAGGCGTAGCGCTCCGAGGCCAGCTCGGGCGGGAGGTTCACGGCGGGTCCTGCGGGAGGAGGAGGTCGACGACGACGGGCCGGTGGTCGGAACCCGCCGCACGGTCCACCCAGGCCCCCACCGGGGCGAGGCCACGCGTCAGGATCCAGTCCACTCTCACGGCAGGGAACCACCGATCGGCGGGCCACGTGAACCCCGGCCCCGTCCCGACGGCCCGGTGGGGGTCCGCGAACCCGGCGCCCGTCAGCGTCCGGTACGGCTGCGACCGCTCGGTGGTGTTGAGGTCCCCGGCGACCACGACCGGGACCCGGTGGTCGATCGCCTGCAGGACCCGCGCGAGCTCGACGTGGCTGGTGGTCCCGTCGACGCGCCGGCGCTCCGTGAAGCTGGTGCCGCACGTCCGGCACGCCGTCGTCAGGTGCAGCGGCACGAGCTGCACGGGGCGGCCACCGACGTCGAGGCGCGCCACGACGACCGTCCGGCCCCCCGGTGTCCGGACCTCGCGCTGGTCGGCGACCGGGTGGCGGGACAGCACCAGCACGGCGCCGAGGCGGGGATGGTGGACGGCGACACGGTGCGGGAGCTGCTCGTCCAGGGCCGCGGTGAGCTGCTCCCGTGCCGTGGGCGTGACCTCCTGCAGCACCAGCACGTCGGCGTCCGTGCGGGTGGCCAGCGCCACGGCCTCGTCGGCCGTGCCCGGGGCCCCGGCGGTGTTCCAGGTGGCGACGCGCAGGTCGGCCGTCGCGTCCGGCGGGGCCCCGGGCAGGAACAGCGTGCCCCAGCACCACAACCACACCAGCGCCGGCACGGCGAACCACAGGGCGGCGGTCCGGAACCCGAGCAGGAGGGTGCCGATCGCGAGCACGAGCCCCGGCAGGGTCCACCACCACGTCAGGGTGGTCACGGGCTGCAGCCACCACTGGTCGGCGGCCACGCTCCAGGCGACCAGCGCCAGCACGGTCAGGGCGGCGTGGGCCACGGGCAGGCGTCGCCAGCGGGCGGCGAGCCGCTGTGCACGCGAGGGGGACGCCACGTCAGTCGGGCGTCTCGCCGATGCGGTGGACCAGCAGGCGGTTGGTGCCGCCGTGGCCACCGGGCACGCCCGACACGATCACCACGGGGTCGCCCTTCTCGGCGATCCCCTGCCGCAGGCACACCTGCTCGGCGGCCACGGTCAGGGCACGCGAGGTGTCCTCGGTCGGGACCATCACGCCCTCGGTCCCCCACATCAGCGACAGCCGCCGCAGCGGTGCGTCGCGCGGGCAGAGGCCGAACAGCGGGACGGGCGGCCGGAACTTGCTGACGAGCTGCACCGACGCGCCGGACAGCGAGAACACGATCAGGGCCTTGGCGTGCAGGTCCGCCGCGACCTGCACGGCGGCCCGGGACACCACCCGCGGCAGGGCGATGCCCTCCTGCGGCGGTGGGGGCGCGTGCACCAGGTTGGACGAGGATTCCGCGACCTCGATGATGCGCGCCATCGTGCGCACCGCCTCGACGGGGAAGCGCCCCGCGGCGGTCTCGCCCGACAGCATCAGCGCGTCCGTCCCGTCGAAGACGGCGTTGGCCACGTCCGAGGCCTCGGCGCGGGTGGGGCGGGGGCTGCGGACCATCGAGTCCAGCATCTCGGTCGCCGTGATGACCGGCTTGGCGTCGCGGTTGGCGAGGTCGATGATCTGCTTCTGGATCGCCGGGACGCGCTCGGGGCCGACCTCGACGCCGAGGTCGCCGCGCGCGATCATCACGGCGTCGGTGGCGTCGACGATGGCGTCGAGGTGCTCGATGGCCTCGGGGCGCTCGAGCTTGGCGATCACCGGCGCCTCGCCGCCCAGCAAGTGGATGAGGTCGCGGACCTCGACCACGTCCTCGGGACGGCGCACGAAGGACAGGGCGACCCACTCGCAGCCCATGTCGACCATCGCGTGGACGTCCTCGCGGTCCTTCTCGGTCAGGGCCTTGGCGCTGACGTCGACGCCGGGGAGGTTGACGCCCTTGCGGGCCTTCGCGACCCCGCCCGCGACGACCCGCAGCGTCACCGTGTCGCCGTCGACCCGGGACACGACCATCCGGATGAGGCCGTCGTCGACGAGGACGAGGGCGCCCGGCTCGACGTCCCGGGCGAACTGCTCGTACACGACGGGCAGCACCGGCGTGCCCGCCCCGTCGTCGAGTTCGCCCATGGTCTCGCGCCCGGCGATCATGACGACCTCGCCGCCGTCGGTGAGCTCGACGCCGTCGTCGGGCAGCTCGCCGAGGCGGATCTTGGGGCCCTGCAGGTCGCCGATGCTGCCGACGTTGCGGCCCAGGGAGGCGGCGATCTCGCGGACCTGCTCCAGCCGCCGAGCGTGCTCGTCGTGGGTGCCGTGCGAGAAGTTCAGGCGGACGACGTCGATCCCGGCCGCGAGGGCGGCCCGCAGGCGCGTCGGATCGTCGAGGGCCGGGCCCAACGTGGCCACGATCTTTGCTCGGCGCACCGCTCTCGCCTCGAGTCGACGTCTCGTCTCGCCGGCCAGCCTAGGTCCGGCCGGCCGGCTCGCCGCGCTGCCGTGACGTCACGATTCGGTGGTGTCCTCCGTGGGCGTGATGGTCCGCAGGCGCTCGACGGCGTCGCGGACGGCGGCGGCGACACGCGCGCTGCGGGCGGCGGGGTTGGGGCTGACCGAGAAGGCGCCCTCGGCGAAGCCGATGGTCACCGGCGACGGGTCCCACCCGGACGCCTCCCGCTCGAGCGCCAGGGCGACGGCACGGTCGAGGTGGACGGCCACGCCCAGCAGCACCGGTGGGGGCACCGACTCGCCGGCGAGCACGTCGGACCCGCCGACCAGCCCGGCGGTGAACGGGGGCGGCGGCGTCGCCTCGGGGGTGGGCGTCGCTGGACCGGTCGGGCTGGCGGTGGGCTGGGGCGTGGGCTCCTGCACCGGGACCTCGAGGACCACGTCGCGGACGACGGCGTCGAGGCTGCCGGCGACCGTGACGATCCCCCGGGCCCCTGCGCGCAGGAGCGCCCGCGTGCGCTCCTCGGCCTGTTCGGCGTCGGCCACGGCCCCGGGGACGCGGATGTCGACACGAGCCAGTCCGGCCTGGTCGAGGCCGCGGCGCAGCCCGGCGCGCAGCTGCTCCGCGGGCGCGCCGCCCTGGCGCGTGAGCAGGGCGACCGGTCCCCGGTCGAGGTCGGCACCCAGGGCGATGCCGGCCACCTCGCCCAGCTCCTCGAACCGCAGGTCGACGGGCAGGACGTTGCTGGGCAGCTCGACGTCACCACCGACGGGCGCGACGCAGAACCGGGTTCCCTGGGTGCGTTCGGCCACCTCGCGGACGGCCTCGGCTGCGCCGTCGCCCAGGACGCACACGAGGTCGACGCCACTGGCGGCCAGGTGCCCGGTGATGTCCGGGAGGAAGGCCGGGTCGTCCGCGATGACCACGCGCACGGCCCGGCCGTCGAGGGCGTCGCCGGACAGGTCCTCGAGTCCCTGCTCGGCGGCGGTGGCCCAGGCGGACGGCTGCGGGTGGACCACCACCGCGACCTGCCCGGCGAGGTCGTCCTCCGTGGCCGCGGGGGTCGACGCCGACGGCGACGGACCGTCGGTCGGTCCGGTGTCGGGTGTCGTCCCCGTGCAGCCGCCGGCGACCACGGCAACCGCCAGGACCAGCGTGAGCGACCGGTGCATCTGCCCTCCGTCAGGGCCCGTAGGCTACGCGCTCGACACCACCTCGTGCCCGCACCGAAGGCTCACCCGTGCCCGCCCTCACCACCCTGTCCGATGCCGCCGCGGGGATCCACGTGGGGGCCCTGCGCGACGAGGCGACCGCCCCCGCGGCGTTCCGCCAGCATGCGCACGTGCTGGGGTCACTACTGGCCCGGGAGGCCCTGCGGGAGATCCCGGCGGCCACGTCGAAGGTCACGACCCCGCTGACGACCACCGACGCGGTGGCCCCGGCTCGCCGGGTGGCCACCGTGCCGGTGCTGCGTGCGGGCCTCGGACTGCTGTCGGGCGTGCTGGACCTCGTGCCGACGGCCGCGGTCGGCATGATCGGCCTCGAGCGCGACCCCGAGACGCTCCAGCCCCGTGAGTACTACTGCAAGCTGCCGGACCTCGACGGGGCCTGGGCGCTGCTGCTCGAGCCGATGCTCGCGACCGGCGGCTCGGCGGCCACGGCCGCGACGCGCCTGGCCGAGGCCGGCGCCGCGCAGGTGATCGTGCTCTCCGTGGTCACCACCGACATCGCGGTCGCCCGGGTCCTCGAGGCCGTGCCGAGCGCCCGCGTGGTCGCCGGCGCCCTCGACCCCGAGCTCGACGACAACGGCTACATCGTCCCGGGCCTGGGCGACTTCGGCGACCGCCTCTTCGGCACCGAGCACTAGCGAGGAACGCCGGTCAGAAGGGCAGCGGGATCGTCGTGTAGCCGGAGCGGTAGTAGCCGAGGGCGTCCTGGTCCG
>CAZDIF010000077.1:2505-8811 GCA_964505365.1 uncultured Actinomycetota bacterium | reverse complement strand
CCTGTCCATCAGCGCGTTCGCGCAGATGGGCGCGCTCACCCGCAACGCCGACCCGGTGACGGCCTCGCGGCCGTTCGACGCCGACCGCGACGGGTTCGTGATGGGCGAGGGCGCCGGCATCGTCGTGCTCGAGTCCGCGTCGCACGCCCGCGCCCGTGGCGCCGAGGTCCTGGCCCGCGTGGCCGGTGCCGGCGCCTCCGCGGACGCCCACCACGCGACCGCCCCGCCGGAGGACGGCGCCGGTGCCATCCTCGTGATGGAGCGCGCCATCGCCGACGCCGGGATCGACCGGGCCGACATCGGCCACGTCAACGCCCACGGCACCTCCACGCCGCTCAACGACGCTGCCGAGGCACGCGCGATGCGGCGCGTGTTCGGCGACGACCTCGACGGGGTGGCGGTGACGTCCACCAAGGGCGTGACCGGGCACCTGCTCGGCGCCGCCGGCGCGGTCGAGGCGATCCTGGCGATCCAGGTGCTGCGCACCGGCGTGATCCCCCCGACCGCCGGCACCAGCACCGTCGACGACGAGATCGACCTCGACGTCGTCCTGCACGAACCCCGCGAGGCCGACGTGCAGGCCGTGCTGAGCAACTCGTTCGGCTTCGGCGGGCAGAACGCCTCGCTCGTCATCACCCGATAGGGCCCCACCCGATGTCATCCATCCAGCAGGCCGCCATGCCGGCGGCGAACCCCGAGGACCTGCGCCCCGGCGACGGGGCACGGTCCCGCCTCGACGTGCTGCTCGACCCGGGCACGTTCGTCGAGCTCGGGTCGCAGCGTCGCCACCGCGCGGATTCGTTCGGCCTCGACCGCCGGCGTCCCGACGGGGACGGCGCCGTCGCCGGCACGGGTGCGATCCGGGGCCGGCAGGTCAACGTCTACGCCCAGGACCGCCGCGTGCTCGGCGGGTCGCTGGGCGAGGCCCAGGCCGACAAGATCGCCCGCACCATCCACCAGGCGATCCGCGGCGGCGTGCCGGTCGTCGGCATCAACGACTCCGGCGGCGCCCGCATCCAGGAGGGCGTGGCTGCGCTCGACGGGTACGGCCACATCTTCAGCGCCAACGTCGCTGCCTCCGGCCGCGTGCCGCAGGTCGCCCTCATCCTCGGCCCCTGCGCCGGCGGCGCCACCTACTCGCCGGCCCTGATGGACTTCGTCGTCATGTCCGACGAGGCCTACATGTTCCTGACCGGCCCCCGGGTCGTGAAGGCCGTCACCGGCGAGGACATCGACAGCCGCGGCCTCGGCGGGCCCGAGATCCACGGCAGCCGCTCCGGGGTCGCGCACTTCATCGTGAAGGACGACGCCGAGGCATTCGCCCTGACCTCGGAGCTGCTCGGGTACCTGCCCTCCTCCTCGTCCGAGCCGCCACCGCAGGTCGAGGCCGAGGAGCCCGACGACGTCGACCTCGACACGCTCGTGCCGGCCGACGGGCGCCAGCCCTACGACGTGCGCGACGCCATCCGCGGGATCGTCGACGGCGGTCGCTTCCTCGAGGTGCAGGAGCAGTGGGCGAAGAACCTCGTCGTCGGCTTCTCCCGCATCGACGGCCGCACCGTCGGCATCGTCGCCAACCAGGCGAAGTGGCTGGCAGGCGTCCTCGACCTCACCGCGTCCGAGAAGGGCGCGCGGTTCGTCCGCTTCTGTGACGCGTTCGGCATCCCGCTGGTCGTCATGGTCGACGTGCCCGGGTTCCTGCCCGGCACCGCCCAGGAGTACGGCGGGGTGATCCGCAAGGGCGCCAAGCTGCTGCACGCCTTCGCCGGGGCCACCGTGCCGCGGGTGACCGTCGTGCTGCGCAAGGCGTTCGGCGGCTCCTACATCGTCATGAACTCCCGCTCGCTCGGGGCCGACGCCGTGCTGGCGTGGCCCAACGCCGAGCTGGCGGTCATGGGCGCCGAGGGCGCGGCCGACGTGATCTTCCGCAAGCAGATCGAGGCCGAGCCCGAGCGCCGCGACGAGCTGGTCGAGCAGTACCGGCAGGACGCCATGCACGTCGACCTCGCCGCGCGCCGAGGCTCCGTCGACGAGATCATCCAGCCCAACGACACCCGCAAGGCGCTGGTCGGGCTGCTGCGCTCGCTCGGGACCGGGCGCACGCCCGGCTATGTCCACGACAACCTCCCGCAGTGACGATGTCCGCCTCGCCCACCCCCGCCCGCCCGAACCTGCCCCCGCACGAGGTCGTGCCGCCCGGCTACGACGACCCGTCCCGTGTCGGCACGCTGGGCGCCCGCTCCGCGGCCCGTCGCACGCTGCGCCCGCTGCTGCGGGCGTGGCTCCGGCTGCGCATCGAGGGCGCCGAGCATGTCCCCGCCGACGGGCCCGTGCTGATCGCCTCCACCCACGCCTCCCACGCCGACTCCATCGCGCTCGGGGCGGCAGCGCCACGCCCGGTGTTCTTCCTCGGTGATCGGCGGCTGCTGGCCTGGCCGGTGCTGGGGCGGTACCTGCCCCGCCTGGGCATGGTCGCCCTGCGCCGCGGCGAGGGCGACCGGGCGGCCATGGGCGTCATGGCTGGGCTCCTCGACGCCGGCCACGCCGTCGTCGTCTACCCCGAGGGGTCCCGCAGCCGCGACGGACGCGTCTATCGGCCACGGTCCGGGGCGTCCCGACTGGCCGCGGCCGCCGGCGTACCCGTCGTGCCGGCCTCGGTGGTCGGGACCTACGAGGTGTGGCCGACCGGCCAGCGCCCGCGCTGGCGAGGTGGGCGCGTCGCCATCCGGTTCGGCCCCGCGATGGACCCGCCGGACGACACGCCCGCGTCGCGCCGCCGCTTCAACCAGCAGCTGCACGACACCCTGGTCGAGCTCTCCGGCGCCGAACGCGCCGACGAGTTCGCCCCCGTCGGCGGGGGCGAGGAGTGAGTGACCTGATCGCGTCCGTCCCGCGCCTGGGCTGCGACGTCGTCGACGTCGCCCGGCTGTCCGCGCGCCTCGACCGCCGGCCCGGCCTGCTCGCGCGCGTGTTCACCGACCAGGAGGTCGCCGACGCCCGACGTGGCGGCGTCGCTCCCGGCTCGCCGACCGAGCGGGCCCGCCTGGCCGCCCGGTTCGCCGCCAAGGAGGCCGCCCGCAAGGCGCTGGGCGACCTCCGGCTGCCGTTCCACGCCACCGAGGTGCGGACCGCACCCTCCGGCGAGCCCCGCCTGTACCTGCACGGACGCCCCGCCGAGGCGTCGCTGACCCTCTCCCACGACGCCGGCATCGCCATGGCCGTCGTGGCCCTGCCCGCCACCCGCCGTGCCGACCGCGGCGCCCCCGACCTGCTCGCCAACGCCTGAGCCTCCCCAAGGATCCATCCATGCTGCTCGAGGGCAAGAAGCTGCTCATCACCGGGGTCCTCGACCCCCGCTCCATCGCGTTCTCCGCCGCCCAGCTCGCACAGGCGCAGGGCGCCGAGATCGTCCTGACCGGATTCGGCCGGGCCCGCCGGCTGACCGAGCGCAGCGCGAAGCGCCTGTCCGAGCCCGTCGACGTGCTCGAGCTCGACGCCACCAGCGACGAGGACATCGCCGGCGTGGCCAAGGACCTCGAGGAGCGCTGGGGCCGGGTCGACGGGATCCTGCACGCCATCGCGTTCGCCCCCGAATCGTGCCTCGGCGGCGGCTTCCTCGACGCCCCCTGGGAGGACGTCGCCACCGCCGTGCACGTGTCGACCTACTCGCTGGCCGCACTCGGTCGCGGCTTCGCCCCGCTGCTGGCGGAGGCCGGCCGCAGCTCGATCGTCGGGCTCGACTTCGACGCCCAGGTCGCCTGGCCCGGCTACGACTGGATGGGGGTGGCCAAGGCCGGGCTCGAGTCCGCGGCGCGCTACCTCGCCCGGGACCTCGGCCCCCAGGGCACCCGCGTCAACCTCGTGGCCGCCGGGCCGCTGCACACCATGGCTGCCCGCTCGATCGAGGGGTTCGGCGAGTTCGAATCCGTGTGGGAGGACCGCGCCCCGCTCGGCTGGGACATGCGCGACCCCGAGCCCGTCGGCCGCATGGTGTGTGCGCTGCTCAGCGACTGGACGACCGGCGTCACCGGCGAGATCGTCCACGTCGACGGCGGTGTCCACGCCATGGGCGGCCCGGTCCGGGTCCCGACCACCGAGGGCTGACTCAGGGCCGGTACCAGCGGTCCGCCTCGGCCATGTCGAGGCCGGCGTCCCGCAGTGCCGGCAGCATCGCCGTGGCGTAGTCCCACGACCGCCACCCGCGGGGCGTGATGGCGATCGTCGCGTCGTCGTGCTCGGCCATGAACGGGCCCAGCTGCTCGACGCCGACGTCGGTGAGGTACTTGTCCCGCACCCGCGCGTTGACCGCCGCTGCGGCGTCGCCGTGCAGCACCTCGGCCGTGCCGTGGGCCGACACCCACGTCGCCGTGCGGCGGTCGTCGACCGTGTAGGTCACCCCCGGGCGCGCCGCCGCGTTGCGGGCCTTGCGGCTGCCGGCCCAGGTCGCCACGTACAGCCGGTCGTCCTCGAACAGGAACCAGGTCGGCACGAGGTGGATCGATCCGTCGGGTTGCCGGGTCGCGAGCGTCCCGAACGGCTGCTCGGCGAGGAAGCTCCGCATCGACGCGTCCAGCGCGTGGCCGGTCGACCGGTACAGCGACGCGGTGGTCGTGCCCATCACGCACCCACCGGCGTGATGTTCTGGTTGAGGCGGAAGAGGTTGTCCGGGTCGTAGCGGCCCTTGACCTCGGCCAGCCGGGCCAGGTGCGTGCCGTAGGCGTCCGCGCCCTGGCCGTCCTCGTCCCCGGACGTGAAGTTGACGTAGGCCCCGCCCAGCGACGACGGCTGCAGGTCCCGGTGGTAGGCCCGGGACCAGGCGATGTTGGCCTCGTCGTCCGCCGGGTCGGACCAGCTCGCCCCCAGCGCGACCGCGAACGTGGCGTCCCGGTGCGCCCAGGCGGTCTCGTCGTGGCCGACGCGGTGGCACGCCCCGTCGACCGGGAACACCAGCGTCGCCGTCTCCACCGTCGGCATCGTCTGCCCGTAGCCGAGGTGGACGTCGATCGCCTCGTCCGACAGCGTCCGGTTGAAGCAGCCCTTCCAGTAGTGGCGCAGCCCGAACGGCAGCAGCTCGTCGAACAGCGTGTTGATCACCGGGTACGGGATGCGGTCGAGGAACTGGCCCACCGCCGGCCCCACGGCGTCCAGTCGGCGGCGGACCTCGTCGTCGCCGCTCGGGTCGCCGCTGGCACAGGTCAGCACGATCAGCGACGGCCGGCCCTGCCAGTCGGCCGGGACGAACGGTGCCGCGGGCGCGCGGGCGACGGCCAGGATGGCATTGAGCTCGTCCGGCGCGTCGGCGACGAGGTCGAGGTAGCCGCGGACGACGTCGGGCTCCAGCGGGTACACGGTCGGCCCGCCGAGGATGGTCTCCACCGGGTGCAGCCGGAACGTGAACGACGTCACCACGCCGAAGTTGCCGCCTCCGCCGCGCAGCGCCCAGTACAGGTCCGGGTGCGCGTCCGGGCCGCAGGTGACCAGCGTGCCGTCGGCCAGCACGACGTCGGCCGCCAGCAGGTTGTCGCACGTCAGCCCGCAGCGGCGCGCGAGGTGGCCCAGCCCGCCCCCGAGCGCCAGCCCCGCGACGCCGGTCGTCGACACGATCCCGCCCGTGGTCGCCAGCCCGAAGGCGTGCGTGGCGTGGTTGAGGTCGCCCCAGGTCAGGCCCGGCTCCGCCTGCACGGTCGCGGCGGCCGGGTCGACCCGCACGCCCGTCATCGGGCCGAGGTCCAGCACGACGCCGCCGTCGCACGTGGAGAACCCGGCGATGCTGTGGGCACCGCCGCGCACCGCCAGCAGGAGGCCCTGCGCCCGCGAGAACCGGACGGTGGCCACGACGTCGGCCGCCGACCGGGCCCGCACGACGACCCCGGGGTGGCGGTCGTGCAGCGCGTTGTACACCCCCCGGGCGTCGTCCCAGCCGGGCGTGCCGGGTTCGAGGACCTCACCCCGCACCTGCTCTCGCAGCCCGTCCACCCCGTCCACCAGCATCGTCGCCATCGCACGCCTCCCGCGTCGTCTCCCTTCGGTGTACGCGAGGACGAGGCCGGCCCGCGTCGCCACGACGGCCCATCTTGCGGCGCCGGGTGATGGTTACAACGGCCCATCCGTCGCGACGACGTCGTGCTCGTACGCGAACGCCGTGGCCGCCGCGCGGGACGACACGCCCAGCTTGGTGAAGATGTTGTTGAGGTGGCGGGCGACGGTGTGCTCGCTGATCACCAGCGACGCGGCGATGTCCCGGTTCGTCGCCCCCGTGGCCACGAGCCGCAGCACCTCCACCTCCCGGGCGGTCAACCCGCCGGG
>CAZDIF010000077.1:0-2405 GCA_964505365.1 uncultured Actinomycetota bacterium | reverse complement strand
GGCGAGCGCCACCGCCCCCACCGCCTCGTCGGCCATCGCCCGGACCACCGGCGTCGAGGCGCCGCCGAGCCGGTCCAGCGACGCGGCGGCCGCCCGGGCCGCGTCCTCGTCGTCGACGGCCAGCGCCACCTGTACACGGGCGAGCAGGAGCCGGGCGCGGACCAGCAGCGGGCCACCGCCGGAGGACAACCTCGTGTCCAGGGCCGCCGCCGCGTCGGCCGTGCGGCCCTGCGCCAGCCGCAACAGCGCCAGCCCCGGCTGCGGGTCGTAGCCGGACTCGTGCGCGCGCCGGTAGGCCTCCTCGGCACCGACGAGGTCACCGCGGCGACGACGCACGTCTCCGGCGACGTAGAAGGCCTCGGCCGCGAAGACCGGGTGGTAGGCCAGCAGCTCGTCGCAGGCACGGTCGGCCTCGCGGCCCGCCCGGTCCCAGTCGCCACCGAGCCCGAGCAGCTCGGCCCGGTGGACGCGGCACAGGCCGTGGTACGGCGTCCCCTCCGGCAACGACTCGCACCACGCCATCGCCGCGTCGTTCCACTCGGTGGCCCGGTGCAGGTCGGCGAGGTCGAAGCACAGCGCCACCGCGATGCAGTAGACCCACCCGGTGGTGAGGTCGTCCACCTGGCCGGCCAGCACGTCGGCCATCGCCTCGTCGACGAGTGCGAGCCCCTCGTCCTCGCGTCCCGCCGCGATCAGCAGCCGGCCCTGCAGCTGGCGGCCCATGGCGACCAGCTCGCGGCTGTGCTGGCGCAGCCCGATCGCCACCGCTCGGTCGGCGAGCGCGAGCGCCTCGTCCAGGTCACCGGCGTCCTCGGCCTGCTCGGCCGCGCCGTAGCTCACGTAGCCGTGCTCGACGCCCTCGGGCCGGTCCTCGACGTGCCGGCGCGCCTTCTGCAGCCAGCCCCGGGCCCGGGCGTCGTGCCCGAGCATCCGGTGCTCCGTGGCGAGCATCCACGCATTCCACGCGGCCCGGGCGTGGTCGCCCGCCGCGGCATGGCCGGCGTGCGACCGGGCCCGGACCTCGACGGATTCCTCGACACGACACAGCCACCACGCCGCATCGGCGAGCTGTTCGAGCTCGGCCGGGGTCAGCTGGTCGAGGTCACGGTCGCGGAGCGACGCGTGGACGTCCTGCCACGACCCGGCCATGTCGTCACCCGGCTTCGGGTGGTGCCTTCACGCACAGCACGGGGCAGTCGGCCTGCAGGATGATGTCCTGGGCGTTGGAGCCGAGGATCAGCTTGCCGACCGGGGACCGCCGGCGGATGCCGATGACCAGCAGGTCGACGTCCTCGTCCCGCGCGCACTGCAGCAGGTCCTCGGCCGGGGACGCCCCACGGGCATAGCGCTTCACCTCGTGGTTCACCCCCCGTTCGCTCAGCCGTGCCGTGGCCTCCTCGAAGGCCTCGTCGTAGGCGCGGATCTGGTCGAGCTCGTCGCGTTCGCCGCCACGCATCGAGTGGACGACGAGCAGGTGGGCGTCGCGTTCCAGCGCCTCCGTCGCGGCGGCGTCGAGGGCAGCCTGTCCCTCGGGGGAACGCAGGAATCCGGTGGCGATCAGCAACGTCGTGGCTCCCGGTACAGGGCGAAGGTCACGCCGGATCGTAGTCCCGGCCCGACGGGCCCGAGCGGCGAAACAGCAGCGGGTGCGGACGTCGGACGTGCCCGGCGCGCGCACCCCGCCCGCGCTAGGTTCGCTCTCGTCCGGGTCCGCAGCGGCGATCCCGCAGCGACTCGGACGTGGCCAGAAGCGGGATGCCGGCCACCGGTGACCCCGGTGGCGCGACACGCGAAGGAGCGCGCGAGTGACTACGCACCACGTCAGCACGCGGGACCCGGATGCCACGGTGGACCCGATCAGCCTGCTGCCGCCCGACGAACCGGTGCACCTGCTGGACCCGGACGGGACCTTCCGCGAGGACCCGGACCATCCGGTGGATCTGGATGACGAGCAGCTGCGGACGCTGTATCGGCACATGGTGGTCACCCGCAGGGTGGATCGTGAGGCCATCAACCTGCAGCGCCAGGGCCAGCTGGGCGTGTACGCGTCGTGCCTGGGCCAGGAGGCCGCGCAGGTGGGTGGGGCGTTCGCGCTGGGGGACAAGGACTGGGTGTTCCCGTCCTACCGCGAGATGGGCGCCGCCGTCGCCCGGGGCGTGGACTCCGGCAAGCTGCTCCACCTGTTCCGGGGCACCTGGCTGTCGGACCACGACCCGTACGAGCAGCAGTACGCGCTGCTGTCCATCCCGATCGGCACGCAGGCGCTGCATGCGGCGGGGTTCGCGATGGGGGCGGCGTTCGACAACAACCCGATCGTGGTGATGAGCTACTTCGGGGACGGGGCGACCAGCGAGGGGGATCCGCACGAGGCGATGAACTTCGCGGCGGTGTTCGAGGCGCCGTGC
>CAZDIF010000076.1:0-8868 GCA_964505365.1 uncultured Actinomycetota bacterium | reverse complement strand
GTGCTCGGGGCTTCGGGGCCGCAAGGCTTCAACGACGCTGCCGAGGCGCTCGCATTCGCCGAAAGGCAGGCCCGCGAGCAGGCCGCGGCCGCGGTGCTGGCGATGGGCGCCGAGGCGCCGGAGGTTCGCGTTTCCATCGAAAGGCGGATGCTGCCGGACGACAGTTTGCTGCAGGCAGCGGTCACGGCCGAAGCCATCGGTCGCCCGCAGCTCGCCGGGGGTGATGGTTAGCGGTGCTTTCAGGCTGGTGTTCGCGCCACCTGCACCCCACCCCCCAACCCCTCCCCACACCGACCAGGAGCCGTGAATGGGCCGCTTCATCCTCCGCCGCGTGATGCACGGTGCCGTGGTCGTGTTCCTGGTCTCGGTCATCGTCTTCGTCGTGACCAGGCTCATCGGCGACCCGGTCCAGGTCATGCTGCCCCTCGAGGCCACCGCCGAGCAGCGGGCGGCCTTCGCGGCCCAGCTCGGGTTCGACCGCTCCATCCCCGTGCAGTTCATCGACTACCTCGGGGACGCGATCCGACTCGACTTCGGCAACTCGTTGTGGCAGGACCGTCCAGCGATGGACATCGTCTTCGAACACCTCCCGAGGACCCTGTTCCTCGTCACGGCGAGCATCGGGATCGCCGTGATCCTGTCGATCCCGATCGGGATCCTGGCCGCCCTGCGGCCGGGCTCGCTGCTCGACCGGGTCACCACCTCCGGCAGCCTCGTGGGGCTGTCCGTCCCCAACTTCTGGCTGGGGATGATGCTGATCCTGGTCTTCGCGGTCCGCCTGGGCTGGGTCCCGACATCCGGCTCGGGATCCTGGCGGCACCTGCTCCTCCCGGCGGTCACCTTCGCGCTGCCCGCGACGGCACGCATCGCGATGATGGTGCGCTCCTCGATGATCGACGAACTCAACCAGCCCTACGTCCAGATGGCGCGGGCCAAGAACCTGGCACGCCTGCGGGTGATCGGTCTGCACGCATTCAAGAACGCCTCGGTGCCCGTGATGACGCTGTCAGGATGGGAACTGATTCGCGCCCTGGCTGGCTTCTCGGTCGTGGTCGAGACGGTCTTCGCGTATCCGGGGCTGGGGTTGCTCGCGATCCAGTCGATCAACCGGCAGGACCTGATCCTGCTCCAGTCGATCGTGTTCGTCGTGGCGCTGATGATCGTCGTCGTGAACGTGCTCATGGACATTGCCTACAAGAGCGTCGACCCCCGCATCAAGCTGGCCTGAGGGCGAGAGGAGACCCGTAGACATGGCAACTGCCAGCGCCCCCGTCGCCGCCGGCCGGCTGCACGAATGGCTGGTGCGCCTGCGTACCGTGCGCACCGAGCTGTGGTCGGACAAGGCGGGCCTGTTCGGCGTGATGGTGCTGGTCGGGCTGGTCCTGCTGGCGCTGCTGGCGCCCTTCCTGGCCCCCTTCGACCCCGCGGCCACGTCACTGTCCGACCGCCTCATGCCGCCCGCATGGCAGGAGGGCGGTTCGATGACCCACCCCCTGGGCACCGACAACCTCGGTCGGGACGTGCTCTCCCGGCTCGTCTTCGGCTCCCGGGTGTCGCTGATCATCGGGGCGTCCGTGGTGGCGCTGGCCGGGACCTTCGGGACCGTGATGGGGCTGATGGCCGGGTACTTCGGCGGCAAGTGGGACAACTTCGTGATGCGCTGGGTCGACACGCAGCTGGCCTTCCCCGGCCTGCTGCTGTACCTCGTCGTGTTCTCGGTGATCCGGCCGAGCGTCATCAGCCTGATCCTGGTCCTGCCGCTGAACGGGTGGATGGTCTACGCGCGCCTGGTGCGTGGCGTGGTCCTGTCGGCCAAGGAGACGCCCTACGTGGAGGCGGCCGAGATCGTCGGCTCCAAGTCCAAGCGCGTCATCTTCCGCCACATCCTCCCCAACCTGGCGTCCCCGCTGCTGACCATCGGTGTGCTGGAGTTCGCCCGGATCATCCTCGCCGAGGCAGCCCTCAGCTTCCTCGGCCTGGGGATCCAGCCACCCCAGATGTCGTGGGGGCTCGACGTGGCGATCGGCCGCGACTACATGCTCAATGCCTGGTGGCTGGTCACCTTCCCGGGTCTGGCGATCGCCATCGTGGTGCTCGGCGTGAACCTCTTCGCCAGCTGGATGCGAATCATGGCCGACCCCCAGGAACGCGAGAAGCGGTGGGCGACCGGTCCGGGCCGCCGGCAGGCCGCCAACGCACCCGCGTCCATCCAGACCGCCTCCGAATGAGCGAGGAGCCACCCACATGTCCGTCATCTCCGAGGACCACTCCATGACCGCGGACCAGACCGCGCGGGACGAGGGTCCGGGCACCGACACCCCCCTGCTCGAGGTCGAGGACCTCGAGGTGCAGTTCTTCACCCGGCGGGGCGTCGTCCAGGGGGTGCGCGGGGCCTCCTTCGCGCTGTACCCCGGTGAGAGCCTCGCGCTGGTCGGCGAATCCGGCTCCGGCAAGAGCGTGACCTCCAAGGCGATCATGGGGCTGGTGGACCTTCCCGGCCGCATCGTCGGCGGGGATGTGCGCTACAAGGGCCGGTCGCTGCTGGGGCGAGAGGGGGCGAAGTGGTCACGAAAGGTCCGCGGCCGGGAGATCTCCATCGTCTTCCAGGACCCCATGACGTCACTGAACCCGGTGCTGACCATCGGGACCCAGCTGACCGAGGCCCTGCGCCACCATCGGGGGATGAGCAAGAAGCAGGCGTGGGAACGGGCGGTCGAGCTGCTCGACCTGGTGGGCATCAGCTTCCCGCGCCAGCGCATGGAGCAGCACCCACACGAGTTCTCCGGGGGAATGAACCAGCGAGTCATCATCGCGATGTCGCTGGCGTGCGATCCCGAACTGCTGATCGCCGACGAGCCCACCACCGCCCTCGACGTGACCATCCAGGCGCAGATCCTCGAGCTGATGGCGAAGCTGCAGCAGGAGCTGGACCTGGCAATCCTGCTGATCACCCACGACCTCGGGGTCGTGGCCGGGCTCTGCCACCGGGTGGCCGTGATGTACGCGGGTCGGATCGTGGAGACCGGGGGCATCGACGAGATCTTCGCCGACGCGGGACATCCCTACACCCGGGGGCTGCTGGGGTCCACCCCACGCCTCGACGTCGTGCTCCCCGAGCTGATCAGCATCGCCGGCGCCCCGCCCGACATGATCGACCCCCCGCCTGGCTGTGCCTTCCACCCCCGCTGCCCCCTGGCGATCGACGAGTGCATCGCCAAGGATCCCGAGCTCAAGTATCACCGACCCGGTAGGAAGGTGGCCTGTCACCGTGCCTTCGAACGTGAAGACGAAACCCGAACCCTCGCCGACCAGCCCGGGACCTGAGCCGCTGCTGCGAGTCGAGAACCTGGCGGTTCACTACCCCGCGGGGCGGGCCGGGTTCTGGGGTGGCGAGCAACTGTTCGCCAAGGCCGTCGACGGTGTGTCCTTCGACATCCGACCCGGCGAGACGCTGGGCCTGGTCGGCGAGTCCGGGTCCGGGAAGACGACGACCGGGCGGGCTGTCCTGCGACGCGTGCCCATCACCCGTGGGCGGATCACGTTCGACGGCCAGGACATCACCCACCTGAAGGGTGAACGGCTGCGGCGACTGCGTCGCGACATGCAGCTGGTCTTCCAGGACCCGTACGGCAGTCTCAACCCACGCATGCGTGTGCTCGACATCGTGGCGGAGCCCCTCGTGGTCCACGGGTTCATCGACCGTCCCGAGGATGCGTCGGAGAAGGTCAAGGACCTGATCGAGATGTGCGGTCTGCCCCGGGATGCCGCCGGGCGCTACCCCCATGCCTTCTCGGGTGGTCAGCGCCAGCGCATCGGCATCGCCCGCGCACTGGCGCTCGAGCCCAAGCTGATCATCGCCGACGAGCCCGTGTCGGCACTGGACGTGTCGATCCAGGCACAGATCGTCAATCTCCTGCAGGAACTGCAGCGCGAGCTGGGGCTGACCTACCTGTTCATCGCCCACGACCTCTCCGTGGTCCGCCACATCTCCCACCGGATCGCCATCATGTACGCCGGCAAGCTGGTGGAGGTGGGCGATCGGGACACCATCTACGAGAAGGCGACCCACCCCTACACCGAAGCCCTGCTGTCGTCCGTCCCGATCCCCGACCCCGCCCTGCAGCGTGAGCGACAGCGGATCGCCCTGCCCGGCGAGATCCCCAACCCGATGAACCCGCCGTCGGGGTGCCGGTTCCACACCCGCTGCCCCCTGGCGGAGGACCGGTGCGTGACGGACGAGCCCGACATGGTCGAGCGGGGTCCGGAACACCGTGCCGCCTGCTGGGTACGGTGACGCCCTTCGAGTTGGGTGTCGTGGCCCTCTGCATCGCGGTCGGGGGCCTGCTGCAGGGCAGTGTCGGCTTCGGTTTCGGTGCCTTCGCGGCCCCATTGCTCGCCATCGTGGACACCCGCCTGGTCCCCGGTCCGATCCTGGTGACCGCCCTGGCGATCACGATGCTGGTGGCGTGGCGCGAGCGACAGGGCCTGCACCTCACCCAGGTGGGGTGGGCCGTCGTCGGTCGCGTGCCCGGAACGGTGATCGGGGCCGTGGCGGTTGCACTGCTGCCCTCCCGTGGGCTGGTCATCGCGCTCGCCCTGACCGTGTTGTTCGCCGTCGTGGTGAGCCTGGGAAACCTGAGGGTCAGACGCACGCCGCGATCGCTGCTGGTCGCCGGCATTGCTTCGGGGACCATGGGCACGGCGACGTCCGTGGGTGCCCCGCCGATGGCCCTGCTGTACCAGGACGCACCGGGAGCCACCCTGCGCGGCACCCTGTCGGGCTTCTCGCTGCTCGGTGTCGTGGGTTCCCTGATCGCCCTGCGGTTCGTCGGTGCGCTCGGGGCATTCGAGTTGCGGGCCGGGCTGCTGCTGGTCCCGCCGATGCTGGTCGGCTACGCCCTGTCGGCCGCGGTGGCGCGCTGGCTGGACCGCGGGTGGTCACGACACGCCGTACTGGCCCTGTGCGCTGCGTCGTCGCTGTTCCTGCTCGGCCGTGAGCTGGTCGGCGTGCTGTGAGCCGTGCCGTCACGCCCGACGGTGGAAGGGTTCGACCCAGGACGGCCAGGTGCCCCGCAGGAGGCGATCGACGACACCTTCTGCCACCGCCAGGCAGGTCAGCACCCCAGTGTGGTAGAGGCCGGCGACCACCAGGGCGTGCGGGGATGCCTCGTCGATCACGGGCAGGTCGTCGTCGACGACGGGACGCTGCCCCGTCCACACCTGGTCGAAGGCCACGTCCGCCGCGGCCGGGACGACCGCGGCCAACTCCTGACGGACGTGTGCCACCACCGCGGCGTCCACGTCGCCGTTCGGCTGCTGACCATCCCGCGTGCCACCCACGAGCAGCCGCCCGTCGCCGCGCGGGACGACCACGACACCAGCCCCGAGGGCCAGGTCGCGCGGCATGTCGACCGGAGCGGTGAGTGCCAGGTGGCCGGTGACGAAGCGGCGGCGCGACGGCAGCCACGCCGACGGGGCGGCACCGGTGGCCAGCACGACCGCGCCCGGTGTGATGTCCCCGGCGGACGTCGTGATCCGCAGGGGCGCCTGCAGTTCCAACTCGGCGACGTCGACGCCGGTGGTCACATGGGGCACCTCTCTCGCCAGGGCGGCGGCCACCTCAACCGGGTCGACGGCGGCCTGGTCGGGGACCAGCACGCCCGAGGGTGCCCGCACGTGCCCCGCCGTGGCGTCCGCGATGGCCTCGGGATCCGCCAACCAGGTGGCACGGCTCGCGGTCAGCCGCTCCTCGGGCGGACGCATCGACGTGACGGCGAGCCACGACAGGGGCCGGAGTGCGTGTCCCGACCGGCGTGCGAACTCACGGTGCAGCGCCAGCCCTCGCCGGCCCAGGGCGGCCTCGTCCGGACCCACCGACAGGGCGTGGACGTCGGGGATCAGGGCACCGGCGTTGCGGCTGGTCGCGCCACCGGCGATGGGGCCACGGTCGACCACCTGCACGGTGCCGAGCCCGGCGGCCACGGCCGTGGCCGCAACGGCCAGGCCCGCGATCCCCGCGCCGACGACCAGCAGGTCCGGTGTTCGCAGCAGCTCGTCCGTGCGAGGGGCGACGCGGCTCCAGGGGTGCGGGCCGGCGACGCCGGGCGAGGGGTCGGCCAGCGACAGTCGGGACGCCACGAGCTGCACCTTTGGGATCAGACCTTGTGCTTGTGGACCCGCTCCGGCGTGATCTGCAGCACGACGCGCTCGGACTGGATCGTGGGGGCGTAGTCGGCGCCGGTGTAGCGACGTGCGCAGTGGTCGATGTGGGCCCGTGCCTCGTCGCCCCGCACGATCCCGGTGACCCGGCCACGCACCTCGATGTACTGGTACGGGTTCTCGTGGTTCCAGATGGTCAGGGCCACGCGGGGGTCGCGCTGGACGTTGGCGAACTTGGCACGGTGGATCTCGGTATTGACCAGCACATGATCGTCGTCGGCATCGACCCACATCATCTGCGTCTGGGGCCAGCCATCCTCGAAGAGGGTGGTCAGGGCGCCGAAGTTGGCGTCCGTCGCGTACCGCCGGAGATCGTCGTCGAGCGGCATCGGGGGGCGTCCTCTCTTCGTTGCGTGGGAGCGTAGGGGCGCGGACCGGTGTGGGAGGACCGCGGTCCGCGCCCCGGCCGCTCAGCCCTGCAGGTCCATGTCCTGCACGAGCAGCTTGGCGTCCACGCGGGGCTCCCACACGAGCCGATCGCTCATGCCGTAGATGTCCTCGGTGTTGAACAGGAACAGGAAGTACGCCTCGTCGCAGGCGAGCTGCGTGGCCTCCTCGTACAGCTCCTGGCGGGCGTCGACGTCCGGCTCCGTGCGAGCCGCATCGATCAGGTCGGCCAGTTGGGCGTCGGTGTTCGACGCCTCGATGCCGTCCTGGTGATACTCGCCGGACAGGGTGCGATCGGCGTCGAGCAGTTCGTTCGAGCTGCCCACGTAGATCGCGTCCGGGCGGGTCTCGCGGTCGAACAGGCGGTTGAGGTACTCGTTGAACTCGTAGATCTGGATGTCCGGGACGAGCCCGACCTCACTGAGCTGCGCGCCGATGATCTCGACGGTCTCCCGGTCCTTGAGCCACCGGCCCGACGTGCCCACCAGCTGGATGGTTGCACCCTCCGCGCCGGCCTCGACGATCAGCTCCCGCGCCTGGTCCGGGTCGTACGGGTAGGGCTCGAGATCGGGGTTGTAGCCGGTCCACGACGGGCTGAGCAGCTGGCAGTCGTCCACCACGCCGTGGCCCTGGAACAGCTCCTCGACGATTCCTTCCTTGTCGATGGCCAGGTTGATGGCACGCCGCACGCGCACATCGGACGTCGGTCCGTCGTTGGTGTGCAGGATCATCATGGGGTGCTCCAGCCCGCTGATGCTGGCCGAGCGAGGGGCCTGGTCGATGTTCTCCGGCAGGAGGTTGGTGATCAGGTCGACCTCGCCGGCCGACAGGGCCGCCAGCCGGGTCGCGGACTCGGGCATGAACCGGTAGGTGACCTGGTCGATCTCGGGAGCGTCACCCCAGTAGTCCGGGTTCGCCTCCAGCGTGATCTTCTCGCCCTGGACCCACTCGACCATGCGGTACGGACCGGTTCCGACCGGCGCGGAGGCGAAGCCTTCCTCGGCGGAGGCCTCGGTCGGGACCATCTTCATCCAGTACAGGCGGGCCGGCAGCACCGGGTCGGCACCGTCGGTGAACACGTGGACCGTGGTGGCGTCGACGGCTTCGGCGCCGGTGATCGTGGAGAAGAACGACAGCTGTTCGGAGTTGAACTCCGGGTCGATGATGCGTGTGATGCTGGCGACGACCGAGTCGGCGTCGAAGGGCTCCCCATTGTGGAAGGTCACACCCTCGGGCAGCGACACCTCCCAGGTGGTGTCGTCGACCTGGGTGGGCAGCTCGGTCGCCAGCCCCGGTACCAGCTCGCCGTCGCCGGTGCGGGCGACCAACGTCTCATAGATGTTGTCGTTGATCGCGCGTTCGCCGCCGTCGTCGGTCAGCTGCGGGTCGAGGGTGGTGGGCTCGGACCCGAGGGCGATGGTGATCGCGTCCGCGGCCACCCCGTCGCTGGCGGTAGAGGTCGCGGCGACGTTGTCGGCGCTGTCTGTACTGGCACCGTCGCTGGCGCAGGCGGAGGCCAGTAGGGCCAGAGCCGCCACCGAGGCAGTGATGTGGCGTCGTGTGATCATGGCGGATCCTTTGCGGGTCGAAGCGGTCATTGGGCGGAGCCAGGGACGGGCGCGGGCGTCGACAGGCCGTCGGCGCCGGCAGCATCGAGGTGGGTGCGGGCACGCGAGAGCAGGTGGTCGCGGGCCGTCGTCTCCCCGTAGACGGCCAGCGGGCCGTGTGCGGCGGACGACAACGGAAGCGCGACGACGCGTTCGCGGAAGATCGAGAACTCGACCGCAGGCAGCAACGCCTGCAGGGCATGTCCGAGCGGCAGCCCATTCTCGAGGATCTCGTACGGGTGGGGATTACCGAGGACCAGGTTGAGGCCGAGGTCGTCAGCTGCGGACACGAGGTCGTCGTCCTCGAGGATGCGGCTGATGCTGAGGATCACCGTGCTGATCTCGGGATGCTCGCGGGCGGCCTTCTGCAGGTGCGAGCGACGGAACCCGGTGTGGGGGAAGGCGTGCAGGACTGCCTCGCCGACGGGGTCGTCGGGGCTCCCACGCAGGATCCGTGGGGCTGGTGCGGTGACGCTGTCAGGCATGTCGGCGATGCCGCGGATGGCGCGTTCGGCGGCCAGGATCTCGTGGTCGTGGACGCGGTTCATCAGCCGGTCCAGCCGCGCCGGGATGTCGCCGAGGGTGGCCACGCCGTCGACCGGGGCGCCGACCATGACGACCATGCCGGGCGTGCCCGCGAAGGCGTCATCGACCA
>CAZDIF010000075.1:0-8944 GCA_964505365.1 uncultured Actinomycetota bacterium | reverse complement strand
GTCGTCCAGCGGTCCAGGATCCCACCCTTTCAAGGTGGTGACGCGGGTTCGAATCCCGTCGGGGGTACGCTGCCAGACCGTCGAGACCCCGAAAGGGCCCCCACGTGGCCACCAAGGATTCCATCGAGGTCCAGGTCCCCGTCGAACGCCAGAAGGCCGCCCAGGCGGCCGGCAACTTCGAGCTCGAGGACCTGCCCGGCCGGCTGTCCGAGCCGGACGCCGCCGTGCGCCTCGGCAAGGCCGCCAAGCAGGACAAGGCCCTGGTCGCCGTGCGGTCGCTGAACGCGATCACCAAGCTCAAGCCCGGGCAGGTCATCGCCAACTACGGCCGCTCCGAGTCCCGCTGGGCGACCGCCTACCAGAAGCGCCGCGCCGGCGGGGCCGAGTTCCACGAGCTGCTCAGCTACGCCCGCCAGATCGTGGGCCTGGACGACGAGGGCCGGCTGATGATCTGCCTCATGGGCCACGCGGGGCAGGGCCCGTGCGTGCCGCTGTGGGTCCCGCGCGAGGAGGTCACCCTCACCGTGCAGCCCAACGACATCATCCTGCGCTTCGACGACATGTCGTTCGACTGGTGACCGTCCGGCTCGACCGCGCGCTCTCCCTGGCCCACGAGCTCGCCGACGTCGCGGACGAGCGGACGCTCGCCGGGTTCCACTCGGCCCTCGAGGTCGACCACAAGGGCGACGGGACCATCGTCACCGAGGTCGACACGGCCGTGGAGCGCACGCTGCGGGACATGATCCGCCGAACCTTCCCGGACCACGCGGTGCTCGGCGAGGAGGACGGCCTCGACGGCCCCGAGGGCGCCCCCACCTGGATCGTCGACCCGATCGACGGGACCACCAACTTCGTGCGCGGCAACCCGGTCTTCGCGACGCTGGTCGCGCTCGAGGTCGACGGCGAGCAGGTCCTCGGCGTGGTGTCGGCACCCGCGCTCGGGTCGCGCTGGGACGGCGTGCCCGGCCGCGGGGCGCGCCAGGACGGCCGCCCCATCCGGGTGTCGGACGTCGACGACCTCGCCGACGCCGAGATCGCCTTCGGCGGCCTCAACTACTTCCAGCAGAAGGGGTGGCTGGGCGTGGTCGAGCGCGCCAGCACGGCGACCCGCCGCCAGCGCGGCTACGGGGACTTCTGGCAGCACTGCCTCGTCGCCGCGGGCGCCGTGGAGATCGCGATGGAGGCCGAGGTCAGCCACTGGGACCTCGCCGCCGTGAAGGCCGTCGTCGAGGCCGCCGGGGGCCGCTTCAGCGACCTCGGTGGTGCGCCCACCGCGGACGGCGGCAGCGCCCTGTCCAGCAACGGCCACCTCCACGAGGCGGCGCTCGGGCTGCTCGCAGGGTGAGGGCTGTGGAAGGTTCCCCGGCGCCGTCACAGCGGGCCGTTACGGTGGCGGCGATGACCACGGACACCTCCACCACCCAGACCCCGGCTGAGGCCGAGGTGCGCCTCGACCTCGGCGACGTGCTGGCCGACGGCGATCCCGCGGGCGCCTACGACGACGCCGAACCGACCTCGCCACCGCTGATCGGCGACGACGGCCGCGTGCGGCTGTCGTTCTCGCGCGTCGACACCTACCGGCAGTGCCCGCTGCGCTTCCGGTTCTCCTACATCGACCGCCTGCCGTCGGCCCCGGCGACCTACCTGTCGTTCGGGACGTCGATCCACTCGGCGCTCGAGGCCTTCCACGACCGGACCCTGTTCGGCATGCCGTCCGAGGACGAGCTGCTCGGCTTCCTCTACGACGGCTGGGACTCGTCGGGGTTCACCCACGTCGACCGCGAGGTGCAGCTGCGCGAGTACCGGCGGGCCCAGGACGTCCTTCGGCGCTACCACCGTCGGGTCCGGGACCACTACCGGCCGGCCGCCGAGACCGAGAAGTGGTTCGAGCTGCCCGTCGGCGAGCACGCCATGGTGGTCGGCTCGATCGACCGCATCGACGTGGACGACGACGGCGAGTACCACGTCGTCGACTACAAGACCGGCAAGCTCCGTGACCGCGACCACGTCAAGCGGTCGCTGCAGCTGGCCCTGTACGCCCTCGCCTGCGAGCACCTGTTCGGCGTCCTGCCCGCCTCGGTGTCGCTGGACTTCGTGGTGGCCGGCACCGAGGTGCGGGTCCACCGCGACGAGCTCGACCTCGACACCGCACGAGAGGTCGTCGACGAGACCGCCCGCGCCATCCTCGCGGAGGAGTACACACCCACGCCGTCGCGCCTGTGCGACTGGTGCGACCACCGGGCTCTCTGCCCCGCGTGGGAGGGCGACGCCCCCGACGTGCTCGGTCCCACCGTCGTCGCGCTGCAGCAGGCACGCCGCGACGCGCGCCGGGCCGCCCAGCAGGTGCGGGCCCTCGAGGGCGCCCTCGGGCGTGCCCACGAGGAGCTCACCGCCCGCGGGCTCGACCCGGTCGCCCGGGTGGACGCGGACCAGCTCGCCGACCCGGAGGACGGCCAGTAGCGACCGCCGGCACCGTCGCTACGCTGCCGGCCCTCCGGTCCCCGACACACCGCCGAGGCCGCCCCGTGGGTGAACGCGTCAGCGATTCCATGACCATCGCGGCCGACCGCGACGCCGTGCTGGACGTCGTGCTCGACCTCGAGTCCTACCCCGAGTGGGCCGAGGGCATGAAGCACGCCGAGGTGCTCGAGCGCGACCCGCAGGGCCGCCCCGTGCTGTGCCGCTTCGTCGTCGACGCCCGGGTGACCGAGGTCGACTACGTCCTGCGCTACCACCACGACGGCCCGCACCTGACGTGGGAGCTCGAGCGCAGCGACATGCTGCGCCAGCTCGACGGCGAGTACCGGCTCGACGAGCACGACGGCGTCACCGACGTCACCTACACGCTCGAGGCCGACATCACCATCCCGGTCCCGGGCTTCCTCAAGAAGCGCGCCGCGAAGGTCATCCTCGACACCTCGCTGCGCGGGTTGAAGCAGCGCGTCGAGGCAGGGGGCTGACCGTGCCGTCCCGCGACGTCGAGACCGCCTACTTCGCGCTCCTGCGGGCGCGCGAGCAGGTCGACGACCTGCGCCGCTACCGCGAGTACCTCGAGGACGAGGCCCGGCGCCTGCGCCGCTCGACCGCCGAGGCCGACGCGCTGTCGACCCAGGCGCCCCCGCGCCTGCGCCGCCGGCTGCTGCACACCGACGGGCCCCTGGCCGAGGCCGTGAAGCTGCGCCTCGAGGTCATCGCCGACGAGCTGCGGCGCCTGCCCGAGCAGGTGGACGACGCCGAGGCGGCCGTGGCGTCCGCCGAGGCCGAGCACGACCGGTTGCGACAGGGCGGCTGATGTACCGCGACGACCCGCTCGACGACGAGTTCGAGCTGCGCGAGCTCCTCGGGGACGAGCCCGTCGACCGGCTCGTCGACGCCGACGCGGTGCTGCCCGCCCTCGACGTGCTGCGGCTGCTGCAGGGCTGGGTCGAGGACGAGCCCGTCTCCCACTGGTTCCTCACCGAGCAGCGGCGCCTGGACGACCGCGCCCCGGTCACCGCGCTGGTCGACGGCGACGACGACCTCGTGCTGGACGCGGCCCGACGGTGGGCGGCCGCGCAGGGATAGCGGTGGATGGCCGCATCGGCCCCTCCGTGCCAGTGGGTAGACTCGATCGTCGGACCATGTGCGGCCCTGCCGCCGGGTCCGCGACGCGTGCCCGTGCGTGTCCCGCACGGCACCCGACCCCACGACCACGACCATCCCGATCCGCCCTTCGCCCCCGAGGAGTTCGCATGGCGACCGCCACCGTGAAGGTGTTCCACGACGACCGCAACTTCGGCTTCCTGACGACCGAGGTCGGCGACGACCTCTACGTCCACGGCGACCAGGTCGACGGTGGGCGCCTGCGCCCCGGTGACCTCGTCGAGTACGAGGTCAGCGACGAGGAGGGCGCCACCGCCGCGACCGGCGTCACGGTCGTCAAGGCCGCCCCCGAGGAGAGCCCGGTCGGCCGCACGATGGCACCCCCGCCCCACTGGGACCTCCTCGAGGAGCGCGAGCGCCAGCGCCGCGCCGCCCGTCGCCGCCGGCGCTGACGGCTCCCGTCCGTTCGGCCCGCACCGTGTCGACGTCGACCGCCCCGCCGCTCGGGTCCACGGCGACGCCCGTCGCGGACCCGGACGTCGACGAATCCAGCGACGTCCGGCCCGAGGGCCCGTGGGACGTCATCGTGTGGGACGACCCGGTCAACCTCATGACCTACGTCGTCTGGGTGCTGCAGAAGCTGTTCGGCTTCCCCGAGCCCAAGGCCCGCCGGCTCATGCTGCAGGTGCACAACGAGGGCAAGGCGCTCGTGGCCAGCGAGCCGCGCGAGCAGGCCGAGTTCTACGTCCAGCAGCTGCACGCCCACGGCCTGCAGGCCACGATGCAGAGGTCCACGTGACCCCGGCGTTCGAGCGCCACGACGAGGCGATCCGGATGCGGCTCGAGCCCCGCGAGGTGGCGCTGCTGCGCCGCATGCGCGACGAGCTGCACGGTGTCCTGCTCGAGGTGCCCGGGGACGACCCGGTGCGCGCGCGGCTGTTCCCGCCGGCCGTCACCGGCGACGACGACGCCGACACCGAGGTCCGGGGGATGATCCACGACGAGCTGCTCGAGTCGCGGCTGGCGGCGCTGGACGACCTCGTGGGCTACCTCGACCGTGGCGAACGGCGCCGCGGGCGCGTGGTCGTCGACCTCGTGGACGAGGAACCGGCCGTCGTGCTGGGCGTCCTGAACGACGTCCGGCTGGCCCTGGGGGCCCGCGTCGGGTTCGACACCGTCGAGGCCCGCGAGGACCTCGACGACCCCTCGCTGCAGGCCAGCCTGGCGGTGATGGACTGGTTCGCCATGTGGCAGGAGCAGCTGCTGGTCGCCATGGACCCGTCGGTCGCCGCCCACTACGAGCATCCCGACGACCTGGAGGAGTGATCCCGTGCGCGCCGTGACCTTCGCCGACGGAGCCGTCGTCGTCGACGACCGTCCCGACCCGCGACCCGGCACCGGCGAGGTGCTGGTCGGCGTCCGGGCCGCCGGCCTCAACGGGGCCGACATCCTCCAGCGCGCCGGGTACTACCCGCCACCGCCGGGAGCGTCCGACGTGCCGGGCCTGGAGTTCGCCGGCGAGGTGCTGGCGCTGGGCGACGGCGTCCGCGACGTGGCCGAGGGCGACCGGGTCATGGCGATCACCGGGGGCGGTGGCCAGGCCGCGCTGGCGGTCGCCCACGAGCGCATGCTGGTGCCGGTGCCCGACGCGATCGACTGGCCGGCCGCCGGCGGGTTCATGGAGACCTTCACGACGGCGCACGACGCACTGTTCACCCAGGCCGGGCTGCAGCCGGGGGAGCGGCTGCTGGTCAACGGGGCCAACGGCGGGGTCGGCACGGCCGCGGTGCAGCTGGCGGTCGCGACGGGCGCCAGCGTGGTCGCCTCGGCCCGCGCGACCGAGACCCACGGGCGGCTGAAGGAGCTGGGCGCCGACGACGTCGCCGTGCCCGACGGGGCGCACGACCACGGCCCGTTCGACGTCGTGCTCGAGCTCGTCGGCGCGCCCAACATGGAGGCCAACCTCCGGTCGCTGGCCCCGGGCGGGCGCATCTGCGTCATCGGGGTCGGCGGCGGCCCGAAGGTCGAGATCAACCTGCTGGCCCTCATGGGCGCCCGGGCCCGGGTGCACGGGTCGACGCTGCGGGCCAGGCCGCTGGAGGAGAAGGTCGCGGCCAGCCGTGCGGTCCTGCGCCACGTCGTGCCGCTGCTGGCCGCCGGCCGCGTGGCCGTGCCGGTCGAGGCAACCCACGACCTCGAGGACGCCCCCGCCGCCTACGACGCCTTCACCAGCGGCGGCAAGCTCGGCAAGGTCGTGCTCACCGCGGGGTGAGGCCGCTGTCGTCGCGCAGGCGGGGGTCCAGCCAGCCGTGCACGAGGTCCGCGAGCGTGTTCAGGACGATCACGCCGACCAGCAGCACGCCGAGCAGGGTCACCGTCAGCAGCCGGTCCTGGCTGCGGATGGCGTCGAGCAGCAGCCCGCCGACCCCCGGGACGCCGAACACGCCCTCGACGACGATCAGGCCGGTGATCAGCACGGCGAGGTTGGCGGCCAGCAGCTGGATCGTGGGGCCCAGCGACGGCCGGAACGCCTGCAGGGCCACGATGCGCCCGTGCGGAACGCCATAGGCGCGGGCGACCCGCACGAACGGGTGCGACAGGGCGGCCAGCAGCTCCTCGCGACCGACCAGGGCCAGGTGGCCGGCGGTGCCGAGCCCGAGGGCCAGGATCGGCAGCACGACCCGGTTCAGCGTGCTGGCGGACTCGATGAAGTTGTTCGGGGACAGCGCCACCGCCAGGCCCTGCAGCAGCATCGCCGCCACCAGCGCCGGGACGGACACCAGCGCCACGGACATGCCGGTGCCCAGCCGGTCGGCGGGGGAGTGGGGCCGCATGCCGGACAGGGCCACCACGACCGGGGCGAAGAGGAACTGCAGGGCGAACACGCCGCCGGCGATGCGCAGGCTGTGGGGCAGGGCCGTCTCCACCAGCGAGCGGACCGGGACGCCCTGCAGGGTGGACCCCAGCCTCAGGGTCAGCAGGTTCTCGAGGAAGTACCAGTACTGGACGAGGTAGGGCTGGTCGAGGTGCAGCCGCCGGGCGATCGCGTCGTAGGCCTCCTGGTCGACGGGACCGAGCCCGAAGACCGCACGCACCGGGTCGCCCGGCAGTAACGTCATCGCGCCGAACAGCAGGAAGGTCGCGACGACGATCGTGACGCCGCCCTCGAGGGCCCGGCGGAGGAGGAACCGGAACATGTCACCTCGTCGCGGTGCCCCGACCGCGGTCGCCGTCAGGGACCGCGCGGAGGGTAGCCACGAGGCCGAACGGCCCGTCCGAGGGCGGCCCGTGGGGGAGCGGCTGCGTGCGCTCGGCGCGCCGGGGCTGGTCCTGCTCGCCTTCCTCCTGATCGCCGCCGTGCCGCAGCTGCTGTCACCACCGCTGGACCCGTGCCTGCTGTCCAACTCCCTGCTCCCACCGAGCCTGTCGCACCCGCTCGGCACGGACCTGCAGGGCTGCGACTACATGGCGCGGACGTTCGACGCGGCCCGGACCTCGCTGCTGATCGGCTTCGGCGTCGCGGCCGCCTCCGCGTTCGTCGCGACGGTCCTGGGGTCGGCGGGGGGCTGGTACGGCGGGTTGGTCGACAGCGCCGTGACGCGGGTCGCCGACATCCTCTTCTCCGTGCCGGCCCTGCTGGGCGCCCTGGTGGTGCTGTCACTGCTGGACGACCGCAGCGTCTGGAACGTCATGCTGGTCCTGACGGTGTTCTCCTGGCCGCCGATGGTGCGGCTGGTCCGTGGCGCCGTCCGCGAGCGGGCGACCTATGCCCACGTGCAGGCGGCGCTGGCCATGGGGGCGAAGCCGTTCTACGTGCTGCGACGGCACGTCGTGCCGCACAGCCTCCGCCCGATGCTGGTGTTCCTCGGGCCCTACGCCGCGACGCTGATCTCGGCCGAGGCGGTGCTGTCGTTCGTCGGGGCGGGACTGCAGCAGCCCACGAACAGCTGGGGGCTGATGCTGGCGGACCTCGACGGGCGCTTCGGCAACCGCCTCGTCACCCACCCGTACCTGTACGCACCGGGGATCATGCTCAGCCTGCTGGTCTGGGCGCTCGTGCGCATCAGCGCACGCTTCCGGACCCACCCGGCCGAGTGACGCGTCAGCCGCGGCGCACGCGTCGGGTGAGTGTGGCCAGCAGGGCCCGGGCCTCGTCGACGTGGGTCCGCAGCGCCACGAGCCCGTACGTCGCGCCGACGGCCAGCGCGGCGGCCGGCCCGCCGAGCAGCCGGGTCCAGTCGCCGACCACGCCGCGCATGATCCCGCCGACCAGCAGGGCGGCCACCGCGGGCAGCACGAGGCGGCCCCGGCGCGACCCGCCGGCCCAGACGGACACGTCCAGCCGGCGGCCCACCGCGGCCTTGAGGCGGCGGAACTCGTACCAGGACCCGGCCACCCCGCCCAGCACGAGGCCCGCGGCGCCCAGGCGCAGGGGAGCGTCCTGCGCGCTGCGCACCGCCTCGGGGAGCACGCCGAAGGCGGGGAGGTCGCCGAGCTGCACGATGGCCCCGCCGACCACCCCGAAGCGGTCCAACTGCACCATCAGCACGATGCCGACCACGGTCGACACCAGGACGCGCTGCATCGCCACCCGCGCCGGGGTGCGGGCGTCGCCGACGGCGTACAGGGAGGACTGCAGCAGCCGGGACGAGGTGGTGGTGACCAGTGCGATGCTGAACGCCACCAGCATCGCCCACACGACCACCTCCTCGTCCCGTCCGAACACCCCCGAGCGGTACAGCGTCCCGACGAGCAGGTCGCCGATCGACACGAACGCGACCCCGCTGCCCACGACCCAGAAGGCCATGCGCGACAGGCCGTCGTCCAGCCGCCGGGCGGTGTCGGACCCGGCGCCGCCACGGCGGGACAGCTCGGGCAGTTCGGCCGCCGCCACGCTCATGCCGAACAGGCTGACGGGCAGCATGTACAGCTGCTGGGCGTTGAACAGGGCCGCGACCGCGCCCGAGGCCAGCAGGGAGGCCAGCAGGAGGTCGAGCCACGCCGACAGCTGGATCACCCCGCGGCCGGCCACCACGGGCGCGAAGGCCGAGATCACCCGTCGCACGCCCGGCAGATCCACGCGGAGGCTGGGGCGCAGGTGCGGCTCCAGCCGGCGCACCGCCGGAACCTGGACCAGCAGCTGGGCCAGCCCGCCGACCAGCGTGCCGACGCCCAGGGCGACGACGAGGGTCTCGAGGGTGTCCGTCGCGGCGGAGCCCGGGTTCAGGGGATCGTCCAGCAGCCACCAGCCGGCGCCGACCAGCACGACCACCTGGACGAGGTTCCAGATCACCGGGGCCACGTAGGACAGGAAGAACCGCCGGTGGCTGTTGAGGATCCCGAGGCACCAGGCGGACAGGAC